>WAOH01000233.1 GCA_015521385.1 Thermoproteota archaeon | reverse complement strand
GTCATCTCCCCCGGCTCCCTCGCCACCACCCTTGCTACGTTGGGGCCGAGGGTCTCGAACCTCCCGTCACCGTCCAAGTCCCAGTAGAGCTTCACGGCGTCGGTCTTCACGGTGAGGACAGCCGTCTCGTTCACCTCGAGTGAGGTCCTGTCCGCAGTTATCTCCACGCTTGGTGGGGTGTTGTCAACCTTCACCTGGGTGATGACGCTCACGTTCCCCGACTCGAGCTTGAGGTAGTAGGTTCCATCATCCAACGAGGAGATGTCCCACTCCAGGGTGCCGTTCCCCTCCACCTCCCTGAGCAGGGTCCAGTCGAGGCCCGTCCCGTAGTAGAGGGACGCGCTGCTCACGCCCACCAGGGTCCAGCTGACGTTGACGCTATGGGAGACCGGCACCCTAGGGGCCGAGATGGAGAGCTCCACGTCCCCGATCCTCGCGACCTTCCTCTCCTCCCCTCCCTCCTCTATCCTGTACCTCATCACCACATCCTGCACGTTGCCTAGGGAATCCTCGAGCACGAACCTGAAGCAGTGGTACCCGCTGACCTTCTCGACTATCGGCGTCACATCTATCTGGAGCTTGGTGGTCTTCCAGATCCTCCTCCTGTCTATCATCTTGACCCACTGTCCTCCGGGACCCGTGCCGTGGTAGACGGTCAGGTAGGCGTACTCGTTGATCGGGGCTATCATCCTCACGGTGATGTTGGTGCCCGGTCCTATCGTAGACATGTTCCTGGGCTCGATAACCAGCTGGGGCGCCTGTATATCCACCTTCAGCTTGAGGATCGCGCTGCTCCTGAGGGAACCGTCCGTCGCCTCTACCCTGATCTCCTCGGCCGAGGGTACCGTCAGCTGAACGCTCTCCCCGGATCTCACCTCACCGGTCCACTCCTCGACCCAATCACCTCCCACAAGCCTATAGACCTTGGTGGGGAGGACCGGGGAGAGGTCGTCGCTCACCCTGAAGGTGAGCTCTACCTCGCCTCCAACCCTGCTGTAGTTGGTCGGGCTCAGGATCTCCACCAGGGGCGGCTCACCCATTCCCCTCGTGTCATCCACCACCACTATCCTTCCCTGCTCCAGGTAGGCCCCTATCCCCAGCAGTATCTCTAGAAGGCCGTCGCCGTCGAAGTCGTAGAGGATCGGCGGTGTCTTGGCCTCGTACCTCACGTAGGTGGTGAGGGTTATCTCCCCGCCCGAGGCCCACGCGTCCGGCTCCCTGAGGTTCTCCCTCCACTCCTCCTTCCCGTCGGGCGAGACGACGCGCAGGTACTGGCCCGCCCCTATCACCACCTCCGGCGAGTAATCACCGTCAACATCACCTATCGCGGGAGTGAAGAAGGGCTTCTGCACCTTGAGGGTCCACAGCACGCCCCTGACGGATCTGGCGGTCAGCGTGCCATCGCTGGTCACGTAAACCAGGTCCGAAAGCCCGTCCCCATTTATGTCCCCGGCGGCCGGCAGCGTGGCCACGCCGTTCGCCCTGAGAAGCAGCCTGTCCCCGTCGACGGCTACGAGGGAGCTCCCATACAGACAGGCCACTTCCCTGACCCCGTCACCGTCCAGATCCGCGAGAACGGGATCGGAGGTGCACCCATACTTGGAGTAGATAGAGGGTCTATCCCCGGGCCGCCAGGTCATTATCTCCGTGGGGGTGGTGATGACCACCTCCTTCCTGCCGTCGCCCGTCACGTCGCCGTACGCGAAGCCCCTGGGAGTCTGACTTATGAGCGTCCTGTTGGGATCTGAGAGGGGCGAGTCGACGTAGAAGAGGCTTCCGTCCAGGAACCAAACCGCCTCGTCGTAGCCGTCCCCGTCCATGTCGGCCACCAGCGGTCTTGCCGGCTCCACGCTGGATGGGAAGTCCGTCCTGAAGTCCGCCCACTTAAAGCCGGTCTCCTCGCTGTATCTGGAGGGTCTGATCAGGGAGAACCACTTCACCCCGGTAGCTCCATCGAATATGGTCGCCGCCGAGACCACGTTATCGTTGGGCCTCCAGCAGAGGGCGTAGGTCACTCCCCCGCGAGGAGTGACGGCGTGAGCCATCTTCACCTCCCTGCCAGAGCACGCGTTGACCACCTTCAGCGCCTTGAATGTATCCAGGTAGTAGATCACGCCCTTCGACGTGGTGAGCACCACGTTCTTCCCGGCGAACTTCACCACCTCGAGGCGGCCCTCCGGTTCGTTTATGAGTCCCTGGTGGAGGAACAGGACCGCTCCTCCATCTCTCAGGGCACCCACGCCGGGGAAGGAGTTCGTGTGCGCCTGCCACTCGTCAGCGGGCATCGCTGTCGCGGCTATGGGTGTAAGCAGCAGAATCAGTAGTAGAGGCCAGGCCCTGCGCATCCCCCCATCGGGAGGTGAGGGGAAAAATAGGCATGCCCCCGAATGTAATGCGCACCTATTCCTACCCTATGATCCGGCCGCCACCGCCAGCGTCGCCACCTTGCCCCCGGTGAAGGTCCTGTAGAACCCGTTTAATTGGACGACGAAGCCGTCTCTGGGCGCCCTGACCTCCTCCAGCACTTCCCCGAGGGGACTCCTCACCCTGGCAAGGAGCTGGCCCTCGAACACCTCCTCGCCGAGCTTAACCGTGTAGTCGAGGAGCCCAGCTGCCTCGGCACTCACCTTCAGCCTCTTCATCCCCCTCCTCCTGATGACGGGTAGGAAATCTATCTCCTCGTAGCCCTCGTCCAGCATGTCCAGCTTGCTCATCACGTTCTTCACGGCTATGAAGCCCGCCCTGGCTCCTAGCTCGTCAATACCGACGAATCCGGGCAGCTCCACGGTGAGGGCGGGGATCCCGTTTCTGACGGCCGTGCCGCTCAGTGACTTCCCCAACCCGATCCTGTCGTACAGCTCGGGATCGTAGTTGTACAGGGGCGTCAGGCCACTGGCGTGGGCAACGTCCTCCATGAAGTCCCTGATGAGCGGCTCGGCCGGGTGTATGAGGACGAAGGGCGTGCAGAGGCCCGCGGTGTGGACGTCGAGGACGAAGTCGGCCTTGGAGGCGAGGGACCACACCCTGGCCGTGATGCGCTCGGGCAGGGAGCCCCCCTCGTCCCCGGGGAACATCCGGTTCAGGTCGAGGGTGGAGTATGGGAAGCCCCTTATTGAGTAGTTGAAGCCCTCCACATTCACCAGGGAGACGACCGTGAGCTGGCCCTTCATATCCGCACCCCTGAGGTGGTCGAGCAGATACCACAGGGATCTGTGACCAGTGATCTCGTCCCCGTGAACGCTAATGGTGAGGAGGAGCTTGGGCCCTCCCTGACTTCCCCGAACTGTCAGGACGGGAAGGCTCACCTCAGACCCGTCGGGCCTCCTGCCGATGAAGAGCCTGTCCTTCTCCAGCTCCATAGGGGCGGAGCGCCGGTGTTCGTAATAAGCATGGTTTACCTTTTAGGTAAACTCGGTGCTCAGTTTACCTTTTAAGTAAACTCCGTGCTGAGACGTATGATGTCGGAGGCCAGCTCAAGTCCCGGGAGGCAGGTGCAGGGGGCGCTAGTAATATCAGCTGGCCTCCTCCCACTGGTGCTCCTGCTCTGGATGGAGGGGATTCCCAGCGTACAGCCTAGGCTGCTCGTCGCTCACCTGCTGGCGTATCTGACCGTAGTACTGCTGCCCTACGGCATCATATCTGAGGTGGGGAACAGACTTTCAACTCAGAGGAATGGGGTGGGAGAGAGTGAAGGGAGAGGGGATGAAGAGAGGGGGAAAGGGAGGTTCCACGGCGGGGCGCTGATAGGCGTGCTCGAGAGGTCCTTCATATTCGTCCTCTTCCTCATGACCGCCAACCACCTGCTACCACTGAAGGACGCCCTGGGGTCGCTGGCGATGATAATAGCAGCGAAGGCACTGTTTAGGTTCAGTGAGAGGACGACGGAGGCCGAGTGGTACATAATAGGCACCTTCCTCAGCATCACCAGCGGTGTGGCCCTCTCTTGGTTCACTCTCTACGTGATATGGGGGAGGCTGGGTTGCTAGCTGCGATATTCGACCTCATCAAGTCTAGGGAGATGTCAGGCAGGGCTGAGGAGATCAGGAATCTGGTGAAAATGGGTATAGAGCTCGTGGAGGATAGATGGGATCGCGAGCTGGTTGCCAGACCGGCGCTAACTGCTGGTGACAGTGTCGAGTTCCTCGTCGGGGACTGGCGCCCCGTCACCTTCTTCTTCCACTACTCCCTAA
>WAOH01000232.1 GCA_015521385.1 Thermoproteota archaeon | reverse complement strand
GGTATATGAGCAGGTCCGACCTCGATGAAATCTTCAGGAAGACCCTCCTCTATATACAGGGGGGGAGCAGGCTCCTCGAGAGGTCCTTACCATACGTGCTATCGTCGCTGGAACGGGAAGGTTTTCTGGTGAGCGAATATGACGGCTACGAGGTCACCCCGGTGGGCAAGAGGGTCTCCGAGCTCTACGTAGATCCCTCATCGGCCTACCTCATGATCCAATCGATGGAAGAGTTGAACCGGAGGTTCAGCTGGGGAGATTACACGGAGCTGCCCGTCCTTCACCTGATCTCGATGCTGCCTGATATGCCGAGGGTTTCCCTGCAGCGCGGTGGTAGGTCGTTATTGCAGGAGGTGCTGGAGGAGATGGATACCCTCCTACCCATCGAGGAAACCCCCGTCTCCTCGATGAACGAACTGCTTCAAGTCACCAAGGCCGCACTCTCCCTGAAACTCTGGATCGAAGGCGCGGCTGAGGGCGATATAGAGGGGAGGCTCGGTATCGAACCGGGCGACCTGAGGGGACTTGCCGAGACCAGCTCCTGGCTATGCTATGCCTTCTCGGAGATAGCAAGGTTGTTAGGGAAGGGGGAGCTGGCGAACTGGTTGGCCGCCCTGTCTATGAGGTTGAAGCACGGTATACCCGAGGATATGCTAGAGCTCGTCTCGATAAGGGGAGTGGGCAGGGTAAGGGCGAAGGTCCTGTTTGAGGCAGGGTACAGGACCGTTAAGGATATAGCTGAGGCGACTCCAAGGGAGCTTGAGAGATTGCCGGGGATAGGAAGGCGCCTATCCGAGGAAATAATAGAACAAGCGAGGTCAATGATCCATGCCAGTTCATCCGATTGATTATAGGTACGGATCAAGCGAGATGAGACGCATCTTCGAGCCCGAGAACAGAGTGAGGCTCATGGCTCTCGTGGAGGCGGCTCTGGTTGAAGCGCTGGCCGAGAGGGGAATAGTGCCTGAGGAGGCAGTTGAGGATGTAAGGAGGGCGGCCGAGTCCATAAGCTGGGATGAGGTGAGGGAGGAGGAGAAGGTCACTAAGCACGAAACCATGGCCTTGGTCAGGGTTCTGGCGAGGAAAGCGGGGAGAAGCGGGGGGTATGTGCACCTGGGGATAACTTCCAATGATGTGCTCGACACCGTGATGGCCCTGCAGATCAAGGAGGCCGGATCCGTGCTCGTAAGGAAGGCCCTGATTCTATTGGAGGAGATAGTGCGGAGGGGTGAGGAGGCGCGGAGAAAGGGGATCGTGGCCTTGGGAAGAACGCACGGCGTCGTAGCGGACCCCATTCCCCTCTCAATGAAGTTCGCACTGTGGTCTTATTTCGTGAGAGAGGCGGTGGAGAACCTGATAGGGGCCATAGAGCATGCCGCGGTTGGGAAGATAGCTGGCGCGGTCGGGACTATGGCCGCGCTCGTCGAGTTAGGTGTTAGAGATCCCATAGACCTCCAGAGAGATGTGCTGAGGAAGCTTGGGCTTAAAGCCGCAGAGATAAGCACTCAGGTGGTTCCCCGGGATAGACTGGCTCGTCTAATCACCTCTCTATCTGTGATGTCCTCCTCCTTGGATGCCATCGCCAATGAGATAAGGAACCTTCACAGGACGGAGATAGGGGAGGTAGAGGAGTACTTCGAATCCGCATCCCAGGTGGGATCCAGCACCATGCCTCATAAGAGGAATCCGATTAAGAGCGAGAAGGTGTGCGGGTTGGCGAGGGTGGTGAGATCCCTAGCGGTGGCGGCGCTGGAGAACATAGTGCTCGAGCATGAGAGAGATCTTACGAACAGTTCCGCTGAGAGATGCTTCATACCTGAGGCCTTCTTGCTGGTAGAAGAGCAGATCATCTCCTTGACGGATGTGATAAGGAACCTCAGGATAAATGAAGCTAGGATAAGGGAGAACCTCTCGAAATACTCGGATCTCGCGTTAAGCGAGAGACTAATGGTGGCTCTCGTGAAGAAGGGCATGGGGAGGCAGGAGGCTCACGAGTTAGTGAGGAGGGTGGCGATGGCATCCTACAATAGGGGTGAGCCCCTCTTCAAGACAGCCTCGGATGATCCGCTCATAAGCAGACTCCTCACCCCCGAGGAGATAGAGGCCCTCAGGGATCCCAACACATATATCGGAGCTGGTGATGAGATAGCGCGGTCGGAGTTCTATAGGGCCAAGAAACTCATAGAGGAGGTGCGCAAGAACGAGCGGAATTAAGCTGAGATTCTTAGGAGCTGCTGAGAGGGTCGGAAGGTCCAGTTTGGAGGTGATCAGTAGAGGAGGATCTATAGTGCTGGACTCAGGCGTCGATTTCGGAGGGAAGGGGAGGGATAAGTTCCCCCTAGATCCCTACCAAGATGTCAGCTCGCTCGTGCTGACCCACGCCCACCTAGACCACTCGGGATATGCCCCTGCCTTAGTATCCAGATGGGAATGCGATTTCCTCGCCACTCCCCCCACCGTGGATGTATCGGAGATACTCCTAAGGGACTTCCTGAACCTCTTTCCAGAGGACGAACCGAAGCCCTTCAGCAACCAAGACATAGGACTGTTGAAGAAGAGGGAGAAGTCCATCAGATTCGGCATACCCACCGAGGTGGATGGTTGGGAGGTCATACCCTTCAATGCGGGACACGTTCTGGGCTCCGCGATGATATACCTGAGATCCCCCGATGGGACCTCCCTGCTGTACACGGGCGACCTGAACACGTCGAACACCAGAACCCTGAGGGGCGCCGATGTGAACCTGCCGGAGGTGAACTACTTGGTGATGGAGAGCACGTACGGCGGAGATCAGGACGTTCACCCCTCCAGGAAGAAGGTGGAGAGGAGATTCGTCGAAGATATAAGGTCCGTAATTCAGTCGGGTGGGGTGACTATCGTCCCGGCTTTCGCATTGGGAAGGGCGCAGGAGGTCCTTCTCACGCTCATCCATTATATGGAGTCGGGTTTCCTCCCCGAGGTTCCTATATTCGTCGATGGGATGATAAGGGAGGTATCCAAGTTCTATACGATATATTGGTCTTGGTTGAGGCCCGAGCTTCAGAGAAGGGTGAGGGAGAGCAAGAAGGGTCTGTTCGATCACAGGGCAATAGAGGAGGTCTGGAGCAGGGATGAGATACTGGATCTCAGCGAACCCTTCATCGTGGTGACCACGTCGGGGATGCTCCAGGGAGGCCCGGTCCTAACCTACTTGAAGCACTTCGGAACGAGGAGGGGGAACCTGATCTACCTCACCGGATACCAGGTCAGGGGGACCAGGGGCAGGCTACTGATGGATGGGGAGAGAGATATACCGATGCCTGACGGGAGCACGATACGCATAGAGGCCGACGTCAAATTTGCTGACTTCTCCGCCCACGCAGATCAGCCCAACCTGATCAATTTCGTATCGAAATTAAGTGAGAATGGGTTAAAGGAGGTCATACTGGTTCACGGGGAGCCTGACAAGATGAGGCAGTTGAGGAGGAAATTGGAGAAGAGGGGGATCAGGACCTACATCCCCAAGTTGGGGGAGGTCGTCCAGCTTAGCTAGGATCCCAATACTTATGGCGCATTACATCCCAGTTGGGCCCTTTATAACGGCAGTTGAAGCTGTTTATATGGGAAAATGCTGGCCAGACTCGTGGAGCCGAGGCAAGGTGTAGGATTCCTTTCCCGGATATTTTCAAGGCTCTTCCGCAGGAGGAAGAGGATAATATTGGGGATTTACGGACCAGTCAACTCTGGGAAGACCACATTGGCCAACAGGATCTGCATGGACTTCGTTGGGGAGAAGCTAGGGACCGTAAGCAGGGTGCCTCACGAGACTAGGACCGTCAGCGTGATGGAGAATGTCTCATTGAAGCTGAAGAATGGTTCCTCCCTCGTGATGGATGTCGTAGACACTCCGGGAATTGCGATGAGGGTTACCTACAGGAGCTTCCTGAGATACGGGTTCAAGAAGGAAGAGGCCTTGGAAAGAGCTGCTGAGGCGGCTAGAGGTGTTGTCGAGGCCATAAAATCGATGGAGAGAGTTGACGTCGCCTTGATCGTGTTAGACTCCACGAAGGATCCGACATCCCAGGTGAACTGGGTTATAGCCGGGAACTTGAAGGCTAGGGGGATACCCTACATAGTGGTAGCTAACAAGATCGACCTCCCATACGCTAGGCCCAACAGGGTGGAGAAGGCCTTCTCCGAGGATCTCGTGGTGAAGATATCCGCTCTGAGGGGAGACAACATAGAGGGCCTTTACGAAGCTATAGCGGAGGTAGCAAGCGGATGAGCGTCCTTTTCTTGGAGGAGCTCTCTGAGGACAGCGTCGGGGACGTGGTGAGCCTCCTGATGGAAGGGGGGATCGTCATAGCGAAGGCCATAGATCCCAAGGCAGTGGTCTCCGCGCTGGAATACCTGCTCTCCAGGCACGAGGGTGAGTCCTCGGGGATGGAGATCGAAAAACTCTCGGAGGGCGGCCCCTATCTAATCCACCCGGGGAGGGTGAAGGTAACTAAGAGGAAGAGCTCCATCCTCATATCGGGTGTGGGATCTTGCTGAAAGTGATGCTCGTCTGCAGGTCATGCGGATTTCAGAAGGATCTGGAGGGCTCTAACGAGACACTCCCAGAGGCCTGCCCATCCTGCAGCTCGAGGGATTTGGAATTCGTGGTCTACAGAGCTAGCGACCAGCCTAAGGAGAATCAACTTGGAGAGGAGGTCGAGCGGGCTTCGGTCGAGGGTGAAGTCCTGTCGCTCATAGAGGAAGCGTTCTTGAGGAAGGTCTCGGAGGGAGAGTGGGAGATCGACCTTTCTAGGACGATTACCGAGGATGTGGCGGTTGCGGAGCTGGAGCCCGGCGAATATGAGATGCTGTTCAGGTTGAGGAGGGCGGGTTGATCTTCCTGCCGATTATTATGAAGCCGGTATGGGCTATCATCCTGGGGTGAGGTCTGGTCCTCCTCTCATCACTCTCATACTCCCTATCCAGTATCTCGTGAACTTCCACCATGCTGAACCCCACGTCCCTAGCTTTAACCACGGTCCTGCTTATCTGTTCGCAGGAAGGAACGAATGCTACGAAGATACCGTTGGGCTTGAGTCTCTCATGGACCATGGGCAAGAGTTCCCAGGGATCGGGCACATCGATGAACACGGCGTCTACATCCTCTTCGTCTATTCCCAGCTTCGCGTCCTTAAGCTTCAGAACCACATTGGTCAGCTGGAGGGCCTTCAAGTTCCTCTCCGCCATCTTAAGGGATGATTCCCTCACATCATAGCTGTATACTTCGCCCTCAGGCCCCAGAAACGTGGCCAGCACTATAGTCAGGGCGCCTGATCCGGTTCCTATCTCGACTACCTTATCCCCCGGCTTGATCCCCGATTTTAGCAGGATGAAGCCTGAATCCTTGGGGTAGATTATCTGGGTGGCTCTACCAAGCTTCTCTATGATGTCAGATAGGGTGGGCCTATGTACCTCGACCGGAACGCCTTTGTTCGTTTGGACGACGGATCCCCAGTCTCTTCCGATGAGAGAGGACAGGTCTATGTATCCCTTGTGGGTGTGAACCCTCTTTCCCTCCTTGACCCTCACTAAGAACTTCTTGGGCCTCCCCTTCTTGCTGTAAACGACGAGGAGGGCAGTATCGCCCTCCTTTATAGGCAAGAGGACACCTCCTACAGGAGAGCCTTAGCCACTTTGGTGGCTAAGATCGGGTGCTTCATCAGTTTCATGGCCACCTTACCCAGATTCATCCCGTTCGCTAGGTTTATCACGTCCTCGTAGTCCAAGACTTCTGCCAGCTGGTTGAGGTCGTCGTCGCTCAGTTTCTCGAAGACCCTCATGGCCTTCAGGCTATCGTTTATCCTCTTTATCCAGTGATCGTACTCCCTCTCGAAAGCCTTGAGGGATTCAGCCGAGGTATCTCCCCTCTCTATGGCCTCCTTTATGACCTTGCTGGCTACCTTGCCCGCCGCTATGGAGGAGTGGATGCCCGCACCCGTGAAGGGGATGACCATGCCCGCCGCATCGCCCAAGAGTATGAGGTTGTCCGCGATGTACTCCCTGGCCATCCCCCCGATGGGAACAGCTGCTCCCCCTACCCCCATTATCTTGGCTTTCTTGAAGAGTTCCGGTCTCTCCTTAATGAACTTATCTAGATAGGGCTTGGGCGCTCCTGGCCTCACTCCAATACCTACATTGGCTATCTCCTCGTCCTTCGGAAATATCCAAGCGTACCCTCCGGGAGCCATCGAGCCCACATAGATGTGGCCCGTGGTGTGCGAGTCCAGCTCCACCCCGACCATCTTGTACTGATAGACCGGAATGAGTTCGGTGGTGTTATCCAAGCCGGCCGTCCTCGCAACGACAGAATTGTAACCGTCGGCCCCTATGATCACCTTGCCCTTCACCACTTCACCTCTAGATGTCTTGACACCGACGACTTTGCCGGCCTCCTTGACTACGCCCTCCACCCTCTCCCCTATCCTGAATTCAGCTCCAGCCTTGAGGGCCTCCTTGCCCATCTCCTGTAGGAAAAGGTCCTTATTTATCGCGAAGCCATGCAGGGGGATCTCCACGTACTTGCCTGAGGGAGCGTAAACCCTCATGCTGAGTTCGTTCGCAACTATGCCGGGTTTGGGTTCTATTCCAGCGGTCTCGAAGGTCTCCTTGCTTACACCCTCGCCACAGGGCTTCCAAGCCTTGATATCGGAATACGCCTCAAAGAGGAGGGTTCTGAGACCTAGTTCCGAGGAGAACCTCGCAGCGGAAAGGCCAGCGGGACCGCCGCCGACTATTATGACATCCCATTCCATAGTGGCACCTGACCTTCTAACCCCGACCCTATTTCAGCGTTTTCACGAGGAGAGTCTATTAGTTGATCGACGTAGATAGCGGCGGAACGGCAAGGCAGATAGGTAAAGTTTTATAGACAGAAATGTTACCTAAGTGTTAGTTGGGGGGTGCTCAGGCCCTCCCACGTCGTCATCCCTCCGGCTGATGCCGGATGACGGCGAAAGGTGAATAAATTGAGGGTTCTAATGGATGCGCATTTAAGGATCCTACGAAAACTAGAGAAAGCGGGAAATGACGGTATCGTTGCATCCGAGCTGATTCCCGACAGGGTAGCCAGGGAGTTCGTCCTGAAGTACCTCGCCAACAAGGGCCTTATTACGAGGAGGAGAAGGTTCAGGGGAGAACGGGTCTTCATCACCCCTAAGGGGCTCAACTTACTGAGAAGCGAGGGGAATGGTATCTCCTGAACCATCAGCCTTCCTTTTTATTATTTTGAAATAGGAGGTGATTTAGGGCTCTCCCCATGGATCTGGTCTTCAGAGTCAGGAAGAGCGACGCCTCCGCTAGGCTGTCTGACCTCAAAACCAAGAGCGGGACGCTCACCCTGCCGGAGTTCTTTCCAGTGTACAACCCCAACAAGCCCGTGGTAACCCCCAAGGAAATGAAGGAGATGGGAATAAGGGCCCTAATCACGAATTCCTACATTATATACAAGTCGGAGGAATTGAGGAGGAGGGCCTTGGAGCTGGGAATTCACTCCTTGTTGGGATTCGACGGGATAGTCATGACCGACTCCGGCGCGTACCAGATTTACAGGTACGGGGATGTGGAGATATCCAACAGGGAGATACTCGAGTTCCAACACGCGATAGGATCCGACATCGGGTCCATACTGGATGTCCCCATGTCGTCGGAGATAAGCAGAGCTGAGGCGGAGAAGGGTGTTATGAGGACGCTGAAGAATGCCGAGGAATGGTCGGAGCTCAAGGATGGCCTGAAGGGAACCCTCTGGGTGGGAACTCCTCAGGGATCGATCCACACCGATCTGGTGGAGTACAGTTCCAGGCGGATAAGGGAGCTGGATTTCGACTACAACGGAGTGGGTTCACTCAAGGTAGCGCTCGAGAGGTATGATTTCACCCTACAAGCCAAGCATTTCCTGCTGGTGAGGTCTATCCTGAAGTCCGGAAAACCATTCCACTTTTGGGGGATAGGTCATCCCTCCACATTCGCTTTCTTCGCAGCTCTCGGCGCCGATTCTTTCGATTCTGCGGCGTACGCGCTCTATGCTGAGCAGGGGAGATACATGACGCCTCACGGGACTCTCCAATTGGAGGACATCGAGGAATTTCCGTGTTCGTGCCCTGTGTGCACGAGATACACGCCAAAGGAGGTGAGGGAGTTACCTAGGGAGGATAGGACCAGGCTGATCGCGAGGCACAACCTGTACGTCTCGATTTCGGAGATCAGGAAGGTGAGGGAAGCCATAAGAGGCGAATGGCTCTGGGAACTCGTGCAGGAGAGAGCCAGATTCCACCCTAAACTTTACGCAGCGTTGGATTATGTGTTAAAGAGCTGGGGGGATTTGCTGGAGGTGAGGGAGCCTTTCTCCAAGTCGTCGGGCCTGCAGTACTCGGGTCCAGAGACGTTCTTCAGGCCTGAGGTGGTCAGGGCCAGGGAGAGGCTCAGGAGCCTCTCTTTCGAGAGGTATGTCGTGAGGAAGCTCTATGGGAGGGTTCCCGTGGGGCTGAAGTACGTGTACCCGTTCGGTCAGACCGTATTCCCCTATGAAGAAGACCCTGCGGACGAGCCCTCCGACGAGGAGTTGGTCTCCTCTCTGCTCTCTTATCAGTATCATCCCTCCCTGAGCGAGCTCGGTAAGGGCGCCAGCATAAGGAGGTCGAAGAGGACGGGCATGCCCAGGGAGGTATTGAGGAACGGGATCACCATAGGGTTCATCCGGCCCAGCGACGGTATGTTCGTTCCCACACTACAGGGAGGCGAGCAGATGCTCAGGATCCTCCCCTCGCCTAGATCCAGGGTGTGCGTGAAGGAGAGGTTCGAGGAGACGGTAGCTAGGGGGACTACGGTCTTCGTGAAATTCGTGGAGTGGGCGGACCCCCTGATAAGGCCCAAGAGTGAGGTGTTGGTAGTTAATTCGAGGGATGAACTGCTGGCTACCGGTAAGGCGATCCTATCCGGTCGGGAATACGGGGATTTCGATGGGAATCATCCGTTCATACTTATCAGGAGGCACAAACTCCCTAGAGAGGCCTGAATGCCTTAGTGAGTAGATCCTCAGCCTCCCTCTTCACACGATCGTCGATCTTCACTAGCATCATTCCCACGCCGGGCTGTCCATAGAGCATGAACCAGCCGGAGGGAGCTAGCAGGGTGGCTGGGAAGCCCAGTAGGTCCTCCTCCCCATCTACGAACAGGGCCACCCTGAATCCATGGGATGCCATATCTATAGCCAGCCTGACCGCATTCCAAGATTCCCGGGTTATTCCACCCGCGGGGTTGCTCGCGGACAAGATGAGGTAACCGCTCAGCCTGTAAGCTACTGACGGTTCCTCCGATCTCCTTTCCCTGAGGTCTATTATCGCTACTTCGGGCCTCCTGCCATGCTCCAACAGGGTGGAGGTGACCCTGTCCCCGACCGATATCAAGGGGGCCTCGGGCAGATCATCGACGGATTCGATGAGTCTGCCTTTCGCTTCCGCTATGGCTTCTCTCGCCTCCTCCCTCAGGATCAGGTCTGAGAGAAGGGTCCTGCACCCGGAGGAGAGAAAAGATTTACCCGACATCGCGCTCTATCACTGGATGTTCCTAATATTGGATGCGCTGGCGGCCGGTGAGGGAAGAAGATTATCGTCCCTAGACGTCATAGGAGCGGGACCCAGAGCGATAGCAGGAGTGCTGGAGATGTTCGGCTTGGAGTACAAGATCTACAGGGTAGAGGACTTCTTGAGGAGGGGAGCGAGGGGGTTCAGGGTCCTATTAGCCAGCGCCATGACCATGGACGAACCGGCAGTCAAGAGGGCCGCCAGTAGGTTCAGGGGCGTCAAGATAATAGGAGGTCCCATAACCTCGGATCCCAGCGTAGTTCCCAGACTAGGTTTCCACTTGGGAGTATGGGGAGAGGGAGAGGTCGCATTGGAGTCCCTCCTGAGGAACGGGCTCTCCGAGGGGGAGATCCCATCCGAGTTGGGATCGATTCCCAACCTGATAACCGGGGATGGAACGCTGACCCGCGCCTCCAATCTGTCTGTGGAGGACTTCAGGCGCTTCCAGCCGTCCGTGACCGCCATCAGATTTTACAGAACCGTACCGCACTACAGGAGTAGTAGAGTCTATGTCGAGGTCGTGAGGAGCTGCTCTAACTTCAATAGACCGAAGATAAGGGCTTCCAAGGAGATGTGCGACCTTTGCATGGCTTGCTACGAGTTTGACCTGAGGAAGAGGTTGGTGTGCCCTCAAGGCATACCACCCGGCTGCGGCTATTGCTCCATTCCTGCCCTTTATGGACCACCGAAGTCCAGAGATAGGGACTCCATAGTGGAAGAGGTCAGGGGTCTGGCGGAGGCGGGAGTCAGGAGGATAGTGCTGAGTGGGGCCGACTTCCTCGAGTACGGCAGGGAGAAGCTGGTCAGCGGTCCCCTCACGCACCCGTACGAACCTGGTCCCAATGTGGACGCCATAGAGGAGCTTCTGAGGGAGATCAAGGGTCTTTCCCGGGAATACGGCTTCTTCTTCGAGGTAGAGAATGTGAAACCCTGTTTAGTCAACGACGAGGTCGCTGAAGTGCTGGGGAGGTATCTGAGGGGGACGCCGATACACATAGGGGTGGAGACGGGTGATCCGGAACATGCAGATCTGCTTGGCCGACCCTGCGGGCCTCAAGAGTCAATGGAGGCGATAAAGAGGCTAAAGGAGGTCGGACTCAGGCCCTATGCCTACTTCATACACAGCCTCCCCGGGCAGAACGATAAGACTGTGAGGATGACCCTGAAGTACATGGAGCTCGCCTACAAGCACGGTGCGGAGAAGATAACCGTCTATAAGTTCAGGCCCCTTCCGGGAACGGCGTTTGAAGGTTACAATGTGGTCGTGGATCGCGGGTCCAAGATGATAGCTGAGAAGGCGATCGAACTCAATAGGGAGAGGAAGAGGGAGCTCCTAGGAGCTGTGATCAAGGTCATTGTGGCCCCTTCAGTTGGTAGGGGAAACTACGCTTATCCCTTAGCCGGTGGACCCGTGGTTAGATTGAAGGTCGGGCGGAAGCTCAAGACGGGGAAGGTGCTCGAGGTCAGGATCACCAAGGTCCTGTCGGACAGACTGGTTGAGGGGGTCCCGGTGGATAGAAGGAGTTCGTAGACTGGTGGGGCCGCCGGGATTTGAACCCGGGACCACCAGCGCCCCAGGCTGGCATCCTACCTAGCTAGACCACGGCCCCCATCGCTGTGTAACTGCCTTCATTTTTAAACGATTACCCGACCCCTTGGCTGGATTGGGGAGATGACCGCCGACCTAGTAGGCACATTAGCCGGTCTCGCAGTGGTCCTGACAGTGGGATCGGCCGGGTACTTCAACAGATCAGTGGATGCATCTGGATTCCTAGCCGGTTTACTCGTGGGCATCGCATTCGTGTTAGGTGGTGGATTGCCCGCCACATTCATGCTGATCACGTTCTTCTTAGTGGGATCGGCCTTCACCAAGTATAAGTACGGTCTCAAGGAAGAGTTGGGCGCTGCGGAGCTGAGAGGCGGCGCTAGGACGTGGAGGAATGTGGTGGCCAATCTGCTCTTCCCCACATCCATGCTTCTGATGCACTCACTGACCTCGTGGGAGCCAGCTATGTTGGCTTTCGTATCCTCCCTAGCTGGAGCCCTCTCAGATACTCTGGGGAGCGAGATAGGAGTTCTCAGCGCCAATCCGCCGATAATGATTCATACTCTGAGAAGGGTACCGCCCGGCACGTCAGGCGCCATCTCCCCGCTGGGAACCCTCGCAAGCTTGATAGGTGCCCTTCTCATAGGGATAGAGGCATTCTCCTTCTCTATGATAGGGCTTAGCCAGCTGCCCCTGGTTGTGGTGCTGGGATTCTCGTGCAGTTTGATAGATAGCCTACTCGGAGCCCTGTTACAGGTTAGGTACAGGTGCATCGGGGAGGACAGGGTTGTTGAAGATCCCTCGCTCTGTAACGGTGGCGCCAGGCCTGTAAGGGGTGTGAGATGGCTGGACAATCACGCCGTAAACTTGATATCCACCGGATTGGTCGCTATCATCTCCGCGGCTACGGGGGCCGCTCTATGAAGGTCTCAGTAGTGATTCCAACTTATAGAGAGGCCAATTACGTTGGAAGGGCTCTAATGGCCCTAAGGAAGGAAGAAGTCGATGAGATCATAGTTATAGACGGCGGAAGCGACGATGGTACCGTTGAGATAGCTGAGGAATACGCCGACATCGTGAGGAGTTCGCCTGAATACGACTCGCCAGCCAAGGCCAGAAATGAGGGGATCAGGCTGTCCTCCGGGGAAGTGGTGGCGTTCGTCGATGCTGACACTGTCGTGGCCAAGGGGTGGAAAAACGCCCTCGTCAACGGGTTCGAGGATGGTGTGGTCGGTGTGGGGGGCCCAGCATATCCCTTGGAGGACGAGGGAGATCTGCTCAAAGCGGCCTATATACTCTCTTACGATCTCATGGTGAGGCTCACCATCTTCATGGGGCGGCCTCATCTCATGGGCTTCAATTCAGCCTTCAGGAGGGACGTATTGCTGGATTTAGGTGGATTCAGGGAGGATGTAAGTGTCTCTGAGGATGCCCTCCTCTCCATGGCCGCGTCCAGATTGGGGAGAATAAAATTCGTCTCTGGAATGGCTGTATATACCTCCGCGAGGCGCGTCAAGAGGAGGGGCTTGGGGGAGTCCATCTTCTACCTGATTTACAACGGGCTCTCGGTTCTCCTGATGGAGAAGCCATTTGAAGCCTACCCTAAAATCACGTGAGGGCCTCGGACATCCTCTGGTAGAGCTGGGCCATCCTCAGGAGGCTGTTGGCCAGCGCCCTGGCCCTCGAGGGAGGTAAACCCGTGAGTTCCATTATCACCGAATTCGACTCTAAGCTCATCTCGATATCCGAGAAGTCCGGGAGCAGGGCCCGGTAGAACCGGGAGGCCTCTTCATCGCTCTCAAATGTCACCTTCAGTTTCAGATCCACTTCCACCTTCAAACTCCCTGAACCCTCCTATTCTCATCCTAGGTCCTACTTCCCAGGTCGGTTTGATCCTGTAGAAGGAGGAATTGGCCATCAGCCCTGATCCGGGTGATAGGTGGAGGGCGAGGTCGAACTCCCCTATCTCGGTCAGTTGCTCTAGCGTCGTCAGGATGGGCTCCCCCACATTGAAGGAGAGGGTGAGTACTTGAGCTAGGTGCGCTAGCCCCGGAGAAGAGTACGTGATGCACATATCTTTGGAGTGGGGGGCCCTCTTGTCGGTTATCTCTCTCCTCAGAGAGACCCCTCTAAGGAATATTATTGAGATGGGCCTTATTGCCGATGGATGGGGCTCGTAAAAGGCTAGGGATGAGGGATTTCCCCTCAAGGTCCCGACGACGAGTACCCTCTCGGCCCCCGATTGGAGAGCGAGCTCGTTGAGGTCCTCCAAGGACATCTTTCCCCTATTTCTCCTGATCGCATTGGGGAGGACATGAAATAGGTCCCGAACAAAGGATCGGGTGCGGCGAGAGGGTCTCCTCGTAGTCGTTATGAGGATCAAGCCCTCTCCCTTGCTAGCTCAGCGCTCCTAGCCACGGCGGTGAAGGGCTCCCACGCTCCGCCTGTGAACACCTTGCCGCACTTCTTGCAGGCCCAAACACCCAATCTAACCCTTCTAACCGCATTGGCACCACAGTAGGGACACTTGTAGGTCCTCTTGGACTTCTGTAGGATGTGCTCAACCCTCCTCCTGATCTTCAGACCATATCGAGGGGTCCTCAGCTTGGCTCTGGGCGCGCCGGTCATATCAGATCGCCTCCCTCACTTTCTCCGCCATCTCCGGCCACTTGCTACGGGCTATGCTGGTGGCATTTAAAATCTCTTCCATGGTGAACTTGCCGTGCTTTTTCTGGATCGAGCAGACCCTTCCCTCCTTGTCTATCGCTAGGGTTATGGCCGCGTCTGAGACCTGCTCCTCCTCGAGTATGGGGTCCAAGAGTAGCTGGCCCCCTATCTTGACGAAGGTGAAGTTGATGGGGAGGTCCTTCAAGTTGACCTTCCACTTCTCCTCTTTAACCTCTATCTCCCCGTCCTCCTTGACCTCTACCTTTGGAATCTCGGCCCTTCCGAGGGCTATTAGGCTAGCGAGGGTAAGAGCGTCCTCCAAGTTCCCATCGTAATCCAGCACGTACATGTCGAGGAAGAGCATGTAGACGAGTTTGCCCTCCACTATCACGAGGGAGGACATGTCGACCGCATCAGCACTCCTTATGGCTCTGTCTACTACTCTCGCCACCTCTATGGCGTTCTCGTTTGGAGGACCTGGCTCGAACGTTGGTGAGGCTAGAGGGAGCAGCTCCGTGTTTGATATTAAGACCCCTTTGTCCGGGGTGTCGGGGAAGGGTTCTCCCACGTCGGCCTTGACGCCGACGAGTACCTGTGTGTCCCCCAGCTCAACCCAAGCCTCGCCCTCAGCCTTGGTGAAAGTCCCCTCCTTGACTTTTATGGGCCTATAGTCTTGGAATCCTCTCCCGTCGATTCTCTGGCCCTTGGAGACCAGATCCTTAACGTACTCCTTTAGCAGGTTATGAGTGAGCATCTCGGATTCGAACATCACACAACACCCCTGACCGATCTCTCCACAACCTGATAAGGCCTCTTCAGGGCCTCCTTCTGCATCTCGTACAGGAAGCGGATGGCGTTCCTTCCCAGCTTGAGTGCCTCTCTGAACTGCTCCTCCGTCATGGGACCATCTGTCTGGAGCAGGGTAATCTCCTCGTCCTCCATTAGCATGGCCATGGGCATGTCAGCGTCTCCCCACATGTCCTCGTCGTGGTTCGGGTCGCAGACCACGAAGTCTCCCACCCTGCCCACCGCGCAGGCGGCCACCAACCCCCTCATCGCTATCCCGGCGTTGGCCAGCGCGAGGGATGCCGCGTTGACTCCGGCAACCCTAGTCCCAGCGTCGGACCTGAGCACCTCTATGAATATGTCTATCACGGATCCAGGATAGTTCTCAACGAAGATTGCTGGCTTCAGAGCTTCTCTTATAACTTTAGAGAGTTCCACGCTCCTCCTATCTGGTCCGGGCCTCTTCCTCTCAGGCGTGGAGAAGGGCGCCATGTTGTACCTAGTCCTCACCAGTGCCTTGTCGGGCAGGACCAGATGCTTGGGATGCACCTCCCTCGGACCGAAGACGGCGGCCAGAATCTTGTTCCCGCCCCACTCTATGAAAGCCGAACCATCGGCCTTGTCCAGTATGCCGACGGTCATTCTAACGGGTCTCATTTCGTAGGGTTTTCTCCCATCAGTCCTCACACCATCTTCTGTTATCAGGACCTCGGGTTTCTTCTCAACATACAAGGGCATTCATCCTACACCTCCTCAGTCAGATAGCTCTTGGGTCAGGAACGAGGACACCCTGTCACTGAGCCCAGATACGTGAGATTCAGTCTCTATTTTCCTCAGTGCTTTCTCCAAGGCGAGGAGTTCCTTCAGGGAGGGAGAGCGAACCCAAATCCTCCCGTTATTCCCCACTATTATATCGCTCTTGGTCTTCTCCTTGAGGATGGTCAGCATGGACTGTCTCTTCCCTATTACCCTGGGCACCTTGGCCGGTTCCACTTCCAGTATGTAGCCTCCCTCCAACTTCCCCAAGCCCTCCATATCTATCGTGAGGAGCAGGGAGGATGATCCGTCGAAGGCCTTCACCTTGGCCAGTATCACGTCGCCCAGCTTCAGGTTATACTTCCTCATGTCCACCCTCTCGGTGGCCCTTCCCCTCGGTATGGGGATCACGCCTTGGTAGGGGGACCTTATGTCCACTATTATGGTGGACCCGCTTATCCTAGAGACTATCCCTATCACTATGTCCCCCTCCTTGGGGATGTAGACCCCGGAAAGAGGGACGACCGATACGGTATCCTCCTTTATATCCGCCAATCCCAGCTTCTTGGCCCTGATGAACCCGGAGTCATCTCGATAAACGTCCCTACCGAGCTTGAACCTTCCCTTGGCCAGGGCCTGACCGGGAATAACGACCTCCCTATTCTTAACGAGTACTACGCTTTCACTCAACTTTCGCCTGGCCTCCCATCTCTCCTATTCTCTCTAGGACGAGCATCTGGGCCCCTATCGGGAGCTCCACCTTGAAGGTCACTTGAGACCCGTCCTCAGACCACTTCTCCGACAGTATGCTACCCTGGCCGGCTAAAAGCGACCTAGCCTTAGCCCACACTGAGGCGGGAACTGTTACGGTCATCCTAACTTGACCGCTCTTTAAGGGGAGTATCTTCCTAAGCTGCTCCACCACCTCCTTGACCTGCTGCTCTGGCTCCTTCATGGGATCGATCTTGACCTTCGCCTCCTTCATCGCCTTCTGTATCCTCGACACTGGATGCGGGAGGTTGGTCTGCGGATCAACGAAGTTCTTGTGTATGTAGTTGACTATCCAGCGTGTCTTCTCCTCCTGAAGCTTCTTCCTGTACTCAGCGGTTAGCTGCACCTCCCCCTCCTTCAATATGATCTTGGCTATTTCGTACGGATCGGTTGTGCCGAACGCCTTCTTGAGATCGGCCGAGGAAGCCTTTAGAGCCTTTCGAGCATCTGTAAACACGTTCTCCACAGCGAGAATGCCTCTCACATCCGAGAGCTTACCTTCCCTAAACTGGTAGGCCTTCTCCGGATACACGTATATCTCGAACCTCTTTCCGGCCCGAGTTATCCTGGCTATCACGGGCTCGGGCACTTAAATCACCCCTTCGCAGTCCTCACGTACTTTTCCAGCTCATCTCTGGACAGCTTCCTGAACTTCTTGGTTTCCTTATCTATGACCGCGACCTCCAAGGAGTCCGCGGTCACCTCCCCCTCCTCCGCCTCCATTATCAGTTTTATTGCGTATCCCAAGCACTCGTCCAGGGACATGTCTCCCTTGTAGGTCTGCTTGAGGGACTCATTCACCTTGTCCGAGTTCTTCCCTACCGCGAAGGCCGCGTAATCGTAGAAGGCTCCTCCTGGGTGAGTCACGTAGAGCTCGGGCTCCTCGTCTATGCCCCCTATTATCATCATGACACCGAACGGTCTGAGACCGGCGTACTGGGTGAACTGCTGTTTGTGAACGGCTATCCTCTTAGCCAGGTTCTTCACGGTTATGGGCTCACCGTAGATTAGCCTGTTGTACTGGGCCTCGAGCCTCCCCCTCTCTATTAGAACCAGACCGTCTCCCACGAGGCCGGCGGCTATCGCCCCTAT
Source organism: Thermoproteota archaeon (assembly GCA_015521385.1). Classification (GTDB taxonomy): domain Archaea; phylum Korarchaeota; class Korarchaeia; order Korarchaeales; family Korarchaeaceae; genus Korarchaeum. Next base: position 5,555 of record WAOH01000232.1, on the reverse strand, counting down.
ATGGTTGTCTATCTTGTATATCTTCTCGGGAGGGGTAGCTAACGGGGAGATGTACTTCCTCACGGCTAAGAGGACCACTCCCTCCTTGCACTTTATACCCAAGGCAAGAGGGGTCCTCTTAGTGGCAGAGAGGGCGTATTCTACCTGGAGAAGCCTGCCATCAGGACTGAAGACTGTAATCGCTCTATCATACCCTGTAACCTGTGGAAACATTTGTCCACCCCACTAGGATGTTCAGTCATTGAAAAGTCCTAGGACATAAAGAGTTTTCCCTCAGCGATCACGATCAACTACGTCGCTCGACAGTGGGAGGAACGGCGCACAACTCTTTCGCCTTCCTAAGAGTACCCGAGATCCCCTTAACTTCCAAAGAGGGAAAGTCCTCGTATCTATTTACGAGGAGGGCCGTGAGTAGGGCGGGTATGGAGGTTTCGGTAGTCTTAACTAGGAAGAAACCGTTCCCCAAGGAAAGGAGGGTGAACCTGTATATTCCACACCCCTTGATCCCCGATAGCTCCCTCAATCTCCTCCTGATGGCCTTGTTCAGATCGGATTTGGAGACGGGCGCGTAAACGCATACGTACCTCCTCCTCTCCTTCAGCTCGATGGGGACCCTAAACTTCATCCAAGGCAACCCCCTTGGTCCTGATCCTCCTCTCCTCGCTGATGAGGTATGAGGGGAAGTCCTTTACCATGGACTTGGCCTGCTCCCTGCTCAGGTCTAGGACGAACTCTCCGAAGGAGACGAGCAGTCGCGGAGGCACTATCTCCCTGGTGTCACGGGCCATCGAGGCGATGACGGGATACAGTCCCGCCTTCATCGCTATCCCCACCTCCAACCGGACGTTCCTTATGATGTGCGGTCTCTCGAACATCTCCCTGACCATCCAAGAGACGGGTATCAGGAGGGTCCCCTCGTTCCTCTTCAACTGCTTGGCGCACACGTAATCGAAGTTAGGCCTGGGGGTATCGTAGCTAGCGACGACTCCGTCGACCAGCTTACTGAAGGTGACTCTCCTCGCCTCTTCGAGGGTCCTAGGCAAGGATAGGAGGAGTTTCGTCCTGCTCCTTACCTTCCTGGCCTCTCCTGGTATCCCACGCGGTTCCATCAGGGTGACCCTGAAGGTGTCCTTGGGGAGATCTGGAAAGTCCCCGACTATCCCTACGGGACCGAAGCCGAGGGAAAAGGCCCTATTTAGCATAGATTCGAGCTGCTCCTCGCTCTCAGGCGCTATTATATCTATGTACCGGGGCACTGGGACTCCCTCATTTCCCTGAGCGCGGGTTCCAAGTTAACTGCCTTCTTCCTGAAGGTCAATCTGATCCTCACGTATCCGCCCGGATCCCCGGTGAAGAGGGAGTACCTACCCAGAGCTAGGTCCTGTTTATCGAGCCTCAAATAGAGATCTCTCCCATCTATGTGGCTTTCAAGAGTATCCATAAGTGAGAAGAAGTCGAATTCCCCTAGAGAGCAGATGATTCGCTTCAGTAGGGATTCTGCCGCCTCCCTGCCGAGCTTCACCGTCAATACCTTGAATGAGTAACCGTAGTGGCTCGTGAACTTCTCCTCCTTCAGGCCCCTCTCTCCTCCGGCAAGTTCGAGGAGGAGATCCCTTACCCTCTCCTCCAGCTCGGTTGGATATACCATCGTGGTTATTTCGGCGGAGGTGAGGGCGAGGGGCCTCAAAAGAGTCAGGCCCCCAGCCTTCTAGCCAGCTTCCTCTTGCGCTTGAACCTCCTGACTATGTCGGGTATGCCCCTAGACGCCCTAAGCCCCCTGGATTTCTTACCCGCGCTGGTGAGTCCCCTGAACACCCTCCTCTTGTTCGCGGGGTTGAGTATCCAGTTGATCCTGGGATCGGACTTTATGACCGGGTGATGGGGGTCGACCATTATCACCTCGTACCAGTAGAACTTGCCGTCCTCCGCTACGTAGTATGAGTTGAGGACCTCCAAGTTGGGGAACTTCCTAGCGGCCCTCTCCTCAGCTATCCACCTTATGCTCTTGCCCGGGGTCAGCTTGAGGACACCCAGTCCCGCGGGTTTCCTGCCGGATCGCGGCCTCCCCTTCCTCCTTCCACCCTTCCTGATCCTGACCCTCACGACCACGAATCCCTGCTTGGCCCTGTACCCTAGAGCCCTCGCCCTGTCTATCCTAGTGGGCCTCTCCACTCTGACTATCGCTGGCTCCCTTCTCCACCGTATCAGCCTGTCCTTCCAGAGTTTGACGAGGTCCGGATCCTCCTTGCGTCTCCTCCAGACCAATTTCTCCATGTACCTTCCTGCGACTACCAAGTTTACACCCTGCACTCAGGCCCTCCACTGGTGGATTTTAAAATTTGATAGTTCGAGGAGGCGGGATGCTGTTAGGCCTAGTCGGGAAGACGAACGTGGGTAAGACTACTTTCTTCTCAGCTGCAACCCTAGTGGAGGCAGAGAGGGAGAATCGGCCTTTCGTCACGATAAATCCGAACGAGGGCGTGGGGTATGTGAGGGTCAAGTCCGTGTGCACAGAGTTCGGGTTGAAGTGCGATCCCAAGTACGGGTGGTGCAATGGCAGGAACAGGTACGTGCCGGTGAAGCTCTTGGATGTGGCCGGGTTGGTCAGGGGTGCCTCCAAGGGGAGAGGGCTCGGAAACAAGTTCCTGGATGACCTGAGGAGGGCCAGCGTCAACGTGATCGTGGTGGACGCCTCGGGTTCAACCGACGATGAGGGCAACCCGGTCCCGCCATCCAGCCACGATCCCGTGGAGGACGTCATGATAGTGAAGGAGGAGTTCGCCCTCTGGGTGGCCTCCATCGTCGAGAGATCCAAGAGCAAGATCAGGGGGAGGATAGTGGGGGGCTCTCCGGTCGATGCCGCCCTACATGAGGTCCTCTCAGGTCTGGACATAGACAGGGAGATCATTAAGGCGGTGCTGAAGGAGCTGTCGCTGGAGAGACCCCCCATGGATTGGAGCGACGACGATCTGATCTCCTTCTCGAGGGAGATCCTGAGGAGGGGGAAGCCGTTCGTCGTGGCTGCCAACAAGGTCGATGTGCCCGAGGCTGAGGATAACGTGAAAAGGATGAGGGAGGTATTGGAGGAGCCCGTCATCCCCGTATCGGCCGAGGCCGAGCTGATCCTGAGGAAGGCGGCTAAGGCCGGTCTCATAAGTTATGAGCCGGGGGATCCCGATTTCGAAGTGATCGACGAGTCCAAGCTCAATGCCGCTCAGCTGAGGGCCTTGGAGGCCATAAGGGAGAGGGTCCTGAGGAAGTACGGGAGCACCGGGGTCCAGGAGACGTTGGAAACCGCCGTGTACGATGTGCTGGGAATGAAGGTGGTTTTCCCCGTTGAGAACGAGACCAAGCTATCGGACAAGGATGGTAACGTCCTCCCTGATGCCATATTGCTACCTAGAGATGCTACGGTGAGGGATCTAGCCGAGAAGATCCACAGCGAGATAGCTAAGAAGGCCCTTTACGGTATCGATGTCAGGGAGAGGAGGAGGATCTCGCTGGACTACGTGTTGAGGCACAGGGATGTTGTTAAGATAGTTGCTGCTAGGTGATGCACTCCCTGCTCTCCCATAACTTCTCCTCCTCGAGCTCGCAGTTGACGACGCGGGAGGACGGTGCTGTAACTGACCTCACGAGGGTACTCCCCTCGATGGAGCTACCATCGGTTATGAGGGAGTCCGTCACTACGGAGTCGAGAACGGAGGAGCCCGTCATCACAATGGAGTTCAGGATCTTCGACCTCAATGCACTGGAGCCCGTCTCCAGATATGAGTAGGGGCCCAAGGTGGATTCCCTCAGTGATCCCGCTATGACCGAGGGACCGTCGAGCTCCGAGTCCTCCACCACGCCCGTGCTCGATATGAGTATGTCCCCCTCGAGTGTATACCCGCTCGGAGGGGCTCTTTCGCCACTAATCACGTCATTCAGTAGGTATTTCTGGGCTAGGAGGAAGTCCGACGGCCTTCCGGCGTCCACCCAGGGTGAGACCGTGACGACCCCAACCCTCTCCCCGCGAGAGGCGGCGAGCGTCAGGGCGTCGGTGAGCTCTATCTCGCCCCTGGGTGAGAGGGTCACATCCATCAGATGGTCGAAGATCGATTGGGACAGGAGGAAGGCCCCTGCCACTATCAGGTTAGAGGGTTCCTCCCCCTTCCTAGGCTTCTCCACTATCCTCCTCAACAGGCCGGAGGATAGCTCCACAACGCCGAACTCCCAGGGCCTCTCCACCGGCGTGACCGCCACCACATGATCGTACCTGTCGCGATAAGACAGGATCCTCTCAACGGAGTCTGGAGGGAGGTAGATGTCGGCGTAAAGGAGTAAGATGTCGTCCCTCACGACCTCCCCCAATTTCATGACCGCGTGACCGGTTCCCATCGGTCTGCCCTGATCCACGATCCTGAAACCCAAACGGCGTGACAGATCAATGAAGAGCTCTTTCCTGTAGCTAACTACCGCGTACACCTCCAAGTCCGGGACGAGGGAGAGGTTGTACTCAAAAAGAGTGGAGCCAGCTATGGGGAGTAGGGGCTTCGGTCTGGCTTCCGTGGCTGGCCTTAATCTCTTACCCTTCCCCGCCGCTAGGAGTGCTGCTTTCAACCTCCTGCTCCACCTCTGCGGGTATCTCCGGGGCCTCGGTGGGCTTCAATATCACCATCTTCCTGAGCTCCACGTATTTTATGGGGGCTACCTTCGAGGCTATCCTCTGGATCTCGGAGGTCACTGGCACGGGTTCTCCGAATATGTAGGACTTGACCAGCTCCTCCACCGTGTACTGGGGGATGAGGCCCCTCACGTATTCGTCGACCCTCTTCCTTATGGCGCTCTTCTGGCTGCTCCTGATCCTGACCGCGGTCACGATGAGGGTGAAGATCCTCACCTCGTTACCGTCCTTGGCCACCCCCTCAGACTGGATGTCTATTCTCGAGCTCCTCCTCTGAACTATAGATCTCATGTAGTCCCTGTTCAGCATCTCCTTCACGAAGCGGGCGTAGGCCTTGTTACCGTCTACCTTGAAGATCCTGAACCACAGCTTATACTTCTCATGCATGAAGTCCCCAGTTATGTCCCTCACGACGACCTCCACATTCCGGTCCATAAGCTTCTCCGGATCGCTAGCGGGAGTTTCGCCGATCCACTGGTTCGGAAAGATATCTACAGCGTAGACCTGATACCACGTCTTGGCCGGTCCCTTTCTGCGCGCTCTCCTCCTGGGCATTTGAATCCCTCAGCTGGATGGCGGTGGGAGGTATTATAATCTTTTTTGACGGTGTGAGCATGTGGCCCCGATGCTGGAAATAGAGAACGTGACCTTCCGTTACGAGGGCAGCAAGAGGCCAGCGCTGTCCGAGGTTAGCTTGGAGGTGGATAGAGGTGAGTTCCTCCTGATAGCAGGGCTCAGCGGCTCCGGCAAGTCCACCCTCCTGAGGCTCCTGAACGGGTTGATACCTCACTTCTACAGGGGGGAGATGAAGGGGAGGGTTCTGGTGGATGGAGTGGACACTAGGGACGTCAGCGTAGCGCAGCTGTCCAGGAAGGTGGGTCTGGTGTTC
>WAOH01000231.1 GCA_015521385.1 Thermoproteota archaeon | reverse complement strand
TACCTTGACAGATTGGTTGTAAGATCTATGAATAACTGTCTCAGAATAATTTTCAGTTAATCTCCGTTTTGAAAAAGATATCTCGAATTATTGTGGCCAGAGACGGGTAAATCTTGCATACTTAAGATCAAAATTATATACCTGTGGGGCTCGAGGTTCTACCCGAGGCGAAGGGGGTAATCTTGACGAACGGCCTGAGGCTGCTATGTTCGACTGACTTCATGTGGGGGGCTGAACTCCCTGAGATAATTAAACTGCTGATCAGGGCCGGGTGTGAGGGAGTCGTTATCTCCACGGAGCCCCCGCACTACCTGCCCTCGCTTCTTCACAGATCAGTCATTTCCTCCCTGAGGGCGGTGGTAAAGGAGCTGGATAGCGTCATAGCGGTGAGATCCCCGGTGACCGATGTGAATGTGTTCAGCGCGAATCCCCACATAGCCGAGGCCTCTATGAGGAGTGTCGAGGAGGCTGTTAGGCTTGCGTACTCCATAAGTGCGGACTTCGTAGTAATCAGGCCATCGCACGAACCCTACGAGGGCAGTCCGCTGGTTGCTGCCAGAAAACTGCAGGCCCTTATAACGAGGATGGGCAGGGATCAATACGCGGCCTTCGAGTTGATCGGTAACAACTCAGAGGAGATAGCGGATAGGCTGTCAGATCCTCGGCTTGGAGTGGTTTACGTTCACGGACGCACTCCGACGAGCGTGCTGGGCCATAGAAAGCTTGTCGGCGTGGCCGTACACGTCTCCGATAGGAGGTCCCTCCACAGGGTAATTCCCGGGCTAAGGGAGGACACACCCTACCTGTTCCTGTATCCCGGCGAGAGGAGGATGTTCGAAACCACCGCGATCAGGAGGATGGTTCTCATGGCTAAAAATTGGAGGAATAATTTGGTCTAGGCTTCCTCATATCAGGACATCCTGCCTGTCCCACCCATCCAGCACCCTCTCTATCTCCTCCTTTATCCTCTCGAGTAGCTTCTTAGCGAATTCCTCCGCTTTATCGGGTGATGGGGCTGTGTCGACGAATTCGTCATCGTATGAGAGTATAGACCCTGGCATTGGGGTGGGAGATACTCCCTTCCTCAGCCTGTATATCTCGTCCTTCTCCATATCTCCCTTCACGAGTTCGGGGTTCACCGCCATTACCATGGCCGTCTCGTCCACGCCAGCGTGACCCCCGCTGCCGTCGAACAGTTCAACTGTGATATCCTGGGAGAGCTCCCACCACATCACCATCACGCTCCTGAGTCCTAGGTCTCTCCAAGCTCTCTTCATTGCATTGGTGATCGCTCTGACCTGACCTGAGCCCCCGTGACCGTTCAGTATTATCACCCTCTCGAACCCGTTGTTGGAGAGCTCGTTCAGTACGTCGTAGGTCAGCGCCTCGAGAGTGGCCTCGCTCACGCTCATGGAGCCCCAGTATCCAGAGAGGCCAGTGACGACCCCGTACCTTATGGGGGGAGCGACCAGCGCGTTCAGCTCCTCGGCTAGCTGCTCGGCTATCCACTCCGGTATGATGAAATCGGTGCCCAGCGGTAGATGATTCCCGTGGGCCTCGCAGACGCCCATCGGTAGTATGACTAGGTCCGTATCCTCCAAGGCCTCCTTGAATTCCCTCCAAGTGAGGAGCCATATCCTCCTTTCCCTTCCATTCAAAGTCCCATCCTCCTCAGGAAATCATCGATCACCTTATCCAAGGTGAGGGGACCTACCTCTTGGAGCTCGTACTTGACGTGAGCAGTTGGCTTGTCTATCTTCAGGTACCTGCCCAGGTCCGTGGGAGTCCCCAAGACGACAGCGTCTGCCGGTATAGCGTTTATGGTCTCCTCCAATTCACGCATTTGCCTCTCGCTGTAACCCATGGCGGGCAGTACGGGACCGAGGTGCGGGTACTTCTCGTAAACCTCCTTTATGGAGCCGACAGCGTAGGGTCTGGGATCCACTATCTCGGCGTGTAACCTCTTCGCCATGAGGTAGCCTGCGCCGTAGCCCATTTCACCGTGGGTGACTGTGGGACCGTCTTCCACCACCACGACCCTCCTGCTCTCCACCAGCTCTGGTTCCTCGACCATGTAGGGCATGGCCGCGGTGATAACCCTGGCATTGGGGTTGACCCTCTCTACGTTCTCGAGGACCTCATTGACCTGGGTGTAGCTGGCCGTGTCCACCTTGCTTATTATGATGACATCGGCCATCCTGATGTTCACGCTTCCCGGCCAGTACGTGAGCTCATGCCCGGCCCTGAGGGGATCCGCCACGGTGATCATCAGATCCGGCTTGAAGAACGGGAAGTCGTTGTTGCCTCCGTCCCAGAGGATCACATCCCCCTCCTTCTCCGCCTCCCTCAGTACCCTCTCATAATCCACCCCGGCTAGCACCACGTTGCCCAGCTTAAGGTGAGGTTCGTAGTCCTCCCTCTCCTCTATCGTAGCATTGTACCTGTCCAAGTCCTCTAGGGACGTGAATTTCTGAACCACCTGCTTCCTCAGATCTCCGTAGGGCATGGGATGCCTGACCACGGCCACTCTGAGCCCCTTCTGCTTCAATATCTTGGATATCCGCCGGCTCGTTGGGCTCTTCCCCGCCCCAGTCCTGACGGCTGTTACGGCGATAACTGGCTTCTCCGATTTCAGCATGGTGCTCTCGGGTCCGAGAAGCATGAAATCTGCGCCGTTGGCCTGAGCAATCGCGGCTCTCTCCATCAGGTACTGATGGGAGACGTCACTGTACGAGAAAACGACTAGATCGACCCCGTGCTCCCGTATTAGCTTGGGGAGGTCTTCCTCAGGTACTATGGGTATGCCCTCCGGGTAGAGCCTGCCGGCCAGCTCGGGTGGATATATCCTACCAGCTATGTCGGGTAGCTGGGCCGCCGTGAAGGCGACCACCCGATAATCCTCGTTGTCCCTGAAGAAGACGTTGAAGTTGTGGAAATCGCGGCCAGCGGCCCCCATTATAATGACCTTCCTCGCCATACGACCACCGAGACTCCCCATTAGGAAAGAGATTTAACATTTAGCCGGGGCCTTCGTATCGTGAGGCCGGAAAGGGAACTCATCGACTTAATCAGGGAGATCGTCAGTGTGGACCCAGAAGAGCTCCTAGAACCGGGTAGAGATGACGCTTCAGCTAGGAGACTTTCTGACGGCGTTTATGTGTTCAATACGGACATGGTCGCGGAGTCCACGGACCTGCTGCCGGGGATGAGCCTCAGGCAGCTGGCTAGAAAGTGCGTGGTCTCCAACTTCTCCGACTTGGCAGCCAAGGGGGCTAGGCCATTCTTCTTCATGGCCTCCGCCGGCTTGAATAGGAATATGGGGGACGAGGAGTTCATCTCGATAGTGAAGGGACTGGAGGAGGGATCGAGGGAGTTCGGTGCTTACTTCGTCGGGGGTGATTTGGGGGAATCGAGGGAGCTGGTGATTGCTGGATTCGCCGCGGGCAGGATCGAGAGGAGGTTGGTTAGGAGGTCCGGAGCCAGGCCAGGGGATGTGCTGTTCGCCACGGGCTGGTTCGGACTCACCTGGCTGGCCTTCCAGCATCTCTTGGGGGGCATGGATCTGCCAGCTGATGTCAGGGACGAGGCCGTGAGGGCGGCCTACGAACCGGTAGCTAGAGTCGAGGAGGGAATCGTCGCATCGGCCTACGCTTCCTCCTCGATCGACAGCAGTGATGGACTCTATTGGTCCCTTGAGGAACTCTCCAAGGCGAGTGGATACGGATTCTTGGTAGAGAGGATCCCCCTCCACCCGGTCGCGGAGTCGCTGGCATCCAAGGGGAGGATCGATCCTGTGGAAGCCGCTTTCCATGGGGGAGAGGAGTATGAGATAGTGTTCACGGTCCCCAGTGATAGGATTGACGCTCTTCGGAGGGAATTCGATGAGAGGGGCTTCGCCCTAATCAGGATCGGTAGGGTCATAGAGGAGAGGGGGGTGTTCGTGGAACTGGAGGGGGAGGTCGAGAAGGTCGAGGAGCTGTCTCTTATACACATCT
>WAOH01000230.1 GCA_015521385.1 Thermoproteota archaeon | reverse complement strand
AGCTAAGAGGGTCTTGCCACACCCAGGAGGCCCATAGAGGAGCACTCCCTTTGGTGGCTCTATCCCGAGCCTCCTGAAGGCATCGGGGTTCTTCAACGGCAGCTCCACTACCTCCCTGAGCTCCCTCTTCACCTCCTCCAGGCCGCCTATGTCGTCCCACGAGATGTCCGGGACCTCTATGGAGATCTCCCTCAGGGCCGAGGGCTGGACCAGCCTCAGCGCCTCCATGAAGTCGTCCTTAGTAACTTTCAGCTCCTCGAGTATCTCTATGGGGATGGTCTCGGCGTCCAGATCTATCTTGGGGAGGACCCTCCTCAGGGCCGCCATGGCCGCCTCCCTGACTAACGCGGCTAGATCGGCGCCAACGAAGCCGTGGGTTATGTCGGCCAGCTCATCCAAGTCCACATCGTCGGCGAGGGGGACGTTCCTAGTGTGTATCTGCAGTATCTCCTTCCTGCCCTCCCTGTCAGGCACCCCTATCTCTATCTCCCTGTCGAACCTGCCGGGCCTCCTTAAAGCTGGATCTATGGCGTTGGGCCTGTTCGTCGCTCCTATGACTATTACCTCTCCCCTGCCCTTAAGGCCGTCCATGAGGGCGAGGAGCTGGGCCACGACACGCCTCTCAACCTCTCCGGTCACCTCCTCCCTCTTAGGGGCGATCGCATCTATCTCATCTATGAATATTATCGAGGGAGCGTTCTTCTCGGCCTCCTCGAATATCTCCCTGAGCCTCTTCTCGCTCTCTCCGTAGTACTTGGACATTATCTCAGGGCCGGAGATGCTTATGAAGTGAGCGTTGCTCTCGTTGGCCACTGCCTTAGCGAGGAGGGTCTTGCCAGTTCCGGGCGGACCGTAGAGGAGCACACCCTTGGGCGGCTCAATGCCCAACCTCTGGAAGAGCTCTGGATGCCTCAGTGGGAGCTCCACCATCTCCCTTATCTTCTGAATGGCGTCTTTCAGGCCCCCTATGTCTTCATAGGTGACTCTGGGTATTTTCCTCTCCTCCGGAGCCGGCTTCTCGCTTATCTCCACCTCCGTGTCCGGACCGACTATCACCGCGTCGGCAACGGGCTGGATACCAACCACAACCAGCTCTATCCTAGTCCCCAAGACGTTGATCGGTATCCTGTCACCTCTGGTGAGGGGTCTGCCCTCGAGCAGTCTCTTCAGGTACTCTTCCCCGCCAAGGAGCCTCATGGGCTCCGTCGGAGCCAGCAGCACCTTCCTAGCCGGCTTAGCGATTGCCTTCCTTACCCTGACGGTGTCGTCTATGGCGACTCCGGCGTTCCTCCTAGTATAGCCGTCTATCCTGATGATCCCCTTACCGTAGTCAGCCGCGTAGGACGGCCACGCTCGAGCTGCGGTTACTTTCGTTCCCTCGATGAGTATTACGTCTCCCGTCTCTATGCCCAGCTCCGACATCGTCTCAGGATCCAGCCTGGCTATGCCTCTACCCACATCCTGGGAATGAGCCTCCGCTACGCGGAGTGTAACGTACTTCCTCTCAGAAGACATGCAAATCACCTCCTAAATGTAAAAAGAGACCAGTCGGGGTTCACTCCACCTTTATCTTGGTACCCTCCTCCTTGATGGGCTCCTTGGGCTTCAGGGTGATCTCTAAGATCCCGTTGTTGTACTTGGCCTTGGCGGTCTTCGGATCCACCTCCACTGGCAGCTCCACCTGAGTCCGGTACTTCCTATCGCCGTTCTCCGCTCTTATCCTGACCACCTTCTCGGTTGCCTCCACCTCTATCTTGTCCTTGGTCACGCCCGGTATCTCCGCTATGACCTTGACCTCATTGGCCTTATCGTCAACCACTATGTCGACGAACGGTTCCCTGTATCCCGCCTCCTCCACTATCGGTGGCTTCACGTTCCCGAACCTCCTCACTATGGGCTTTCCGTCTGGGCCTATGGTTATGCTGAAGCCGTAGACGTAAGGGCCACGTACCTCACCCTCACCCCTCATGCTGGCGAATATCTCGTCCATCATCTTCTCGAGTTCCTCGAAGTCCTTCTCCATATCCTCTAGGATCCTCTTCCAGTACCTGTCCCACCACATAGCTCTCAACCTCCCATTATCCCAGAGGTTAAGATAATATAAAAACTTTTCCAAATCTAACGTGAAAATCTCTTCAAGTTACGAAGGATCTCCTCCCTCATCCAGAGGAGATGAGATTCTACAGCCTCCAATTCGAGTAACAGAGCATCTATATCTTGAATTAGATTCGATGTCCTAGTTACCGTCTCGCTGAAGGAATTTAGATCGCTGAGACTTTCCAGCCTGGTTCTGATCTCGTCGAACCTCTCCCTTATATCTTTGGAGGGGGATGTGGAGGTGGGTTCTATTTCCAAGGCCCTGATTTGAAGGGAGTCCTCTGTTAAAGTAACGACGAGGCGGATTGACCGGGATATCTTGTAGTACTTCCTAGGCCTCCCGGGCCCCATGTTCACCGAGTAAGACTCCACGATACCCAAGGACTCGAGCTCCCTCATGTGCTTCAGGGCGGCTGGAGGAGTTATACCCAGCATATCAGCTATCTCCTTCAGAGTTAGGGGCTTTCTCGTCAGCATCGATACTATCCTTCTCCTCGTCTCGCCTGACAGGGCCTCGATTATGTCCTCTGCTCTCATTTCCCATCCGGTAAACTAGTATATAAGGAATTATTTAAGCATTTATTTGGGATAGTAGGGGGACTTCAACGTTCAATAACCGGTTTAATTGGACGATGAGATGCCTCCTTGGGGTGGGAATCTGACCTCCAAGAGCTACAGCGAAACCAAGGAATGGAGTGTTGCTTCATCTAGGGGTGTCTCGATCGTGGGAGTTATGGCCGCGCTCACAGCAGTAGCCACCCTAGTGATCCAGATACCGACCCCAGCGACCCAAGGTTACATAAACTTGGGCGACACGATCGTCATGCTGTCAGGCGTCCTCTTCGGCCCCGTGATAGGCTCCCTCTCTGGAGGAATAGGCTCCGCGCTGGCGGACCTCCTGAGCGGGTATGGCCACTGGGCCCCTTTCACCTTGGTGATAAAGGGTATCGAGGGCTTCCTAGCAGGCATGGCCAGGGGCAAAGGCAAGCTGATCTCCCTACTGATCTTGGCCGTGGCGGGCGCCGAGATGGTGACCGGTTACTTCGTCGTGGAGTGGTACCTCTACGGTTTAGGAGGCGCCCTCCAAGAGGTACCCGGCAACACGTTTCAGGCGGTGTCCGGAATAGTTTTCTCCTACCTGCTTGCCCCCGTCGTCAGGAGGGCGTTGGAAGGATGATCGTGAAGCACAGAGGAAAGCTCCCCCCAGACTTCCTTTTCAAGAGGATCGTTGGGAAACTACCGATCGATGGAGAGGGGGTTCTGCTGGGTCCCTCCCTCGGGGAGGATGCCGCTATCCTCGAGGTAGGGGATCTCCTGCTGGCAGTGCACTCCGATCCCGTGACTGGTGGGGGGAGGCTGGCGGGCTGGCTCTCGGTGTACGTGGCATCCAACGATATAGCGACCAGGGGCCTGAGACCAAAGTGGTTGCTCGTGGTCCTCCTGTTCCGCGAGGGTGTGAGTGAGGGCGAGATCGCGGAGCTGGTGGACCAGGTGGGGGCCGCGTCTAGAGAGATAGGTGCCGCAGTAGTGGGTGGGCATACGGAGATCACCCCAGGGCTCCCGTTCAACAT
>WAOH01000229.1 GCA_015521385.1 Thermoproteota archaeon | reverse complement strand
GTTCCTTAACTCTCTTGGAGAGTTCCAAAACGAGTTTAACGTTGACGTCCGCCTCTAAAAGAGCTCTCTGGACATCCCTGAGGAACTCGTTTATCGCAGCTTCGTCGACTACGGGTCGGCCCCTAAGCCTGCTCACAGCCTTCCTCAGGGATGTCCCGAGCTTGTCTAGGACCAATCCTCCTAACCGCCGCCCCTTATCCTAACGATCTTCCTCTTACCCATGGACTCCCAGTACTCGACCTCCACGCCCGGCTGGAGCTTGGAGGCCAGATCGGGATCGTCGGGCATGGGAAGCTCGAACATGTCGTAGCTGCTCAGATCCATCAGCTGGACGGTGTTCCCGTAAACGCTGGTCACCTGGGCGGTCTTCTTATCCACTATGGGTATCTCCACCAAGGCATCGGCCGGAAATATCTTGGATCTTCTGGTCCCATCGAAGATTCCCCTAGCTTCTATTCTCACCTTAGCGGCTCCGTGCTTCCCTGGTTTCGATTTGGACACGCTGAGGACCTCGCAGGGCTCACCATCCAGGACGACGTAACTACCCTTCTTAAGCTCCCCAGCACTACCTCTGGTAACGGACAAGGCTTATCCCTCCATAAAGAGGATGGGAAAGGTTACCTATAAGACTTCTGGAACCTCGCCCTTGCGCTCCTGCCGCCGTACTTCTTCGGCTCCGTCTGCCTAGGATCGCCCTTGAGTATGGTCCTGTCGTACTCCTTGAACAGCTCCTTCAGGTGCTCACTGCCGGTGTACTCCACAAGGGCCCTCCCCACGGCCATCCTGACCGCATCCGCCTGGGCCATGAAACCTCCACCTTTAACCCTCACGTAGATGTCGATGTCTGATATGTAGTCCTTAGCGAGCCAGAGGGGCTCCAAGATCTTCATCCTGACGAATTCGTTGGGAGCGTATACTTCGACGGGGAATCCGTTTATGTAGAGCCTTCCACTCCCCTTCCTTATGACAGCCATTGCCCTAGCAGTCTTCCTCCTAGATGAAGCGAGGGCTAGAACGCCGTTCCCCTTACTCCTGCTCGACATACTTTACCCCCTTCCAACCCAGCTGTTTCGCCAGCCAGAGCACGGTCACATAGCCCTTGGTCTTCTTCGGTTTGAGTGACTCCACCGTATATTTAATGTATGCCCTCTCGTCCTCCTTGAGACCAACGTCCTTCTCCACGCCGGCCAGCTCCTCGGGAACCCCTATGAACACCCTCAGTCTCCTCAGGGCCTCCCTACCCTTGGCCTTCTTCATAGGTAGCATGCCCCTGACGGTCTTCCAGACTATTCTGTCCGGGGTCCTAGGCTGTACTGGGGACTTTCTGGGATGTATGGTGCTCTGAATGGATCTCCTAGTCAGGTACTTGTTCAGTATTGTTTGTGGATTGCCCGTTATTACCGCCTTCTCGGCGTTGACTATGGCCACCCTCTTACCCTTCAACAGCTCTTTGGCCACGTAGGAGGCCATTCTGCCGAGGATCTTCCCTTCAGCGTCCACCACCAAGTCGAACTTCATCCAAACCACCTCACACGATTATCCTAGTGTTTGAGCCCTTTGGGTTCTCCTCCACGTACTCGTCGAGCAAATAGGCCTTTCCACCGGCCTCCTCTATCTTCTTCCTTGCCGCCGATGAGAAGCTGGCTGCGGCCACTATAACGGGTTTCGTGATCTCCCCCTCGCCTAGGACCTTTCCTGGCACTATGATCGCCGTCGCTCCCTCCGCGTACTTGTCTATCTTCCAGAGATTCACCTCTATCCTTGCCCTAGTTGGTCTCCGAAGCTTCTCCGCGACGGCCCTCCAGATTGGGGCGTTGTTAACCCTAGAGGCCTTCTCAAGCCTGTTTATCATCCTTATCAACCTTGGATTCGTCGGTCCCGTGGGCTTCACTTCTATCCTCCTCTCACATAGGGGTGCATTGCCGGCTTTAATAAAGATGCATGGTGCGGGGGGTGGGATTTGAACCCACGCGGGCCTGACGCCCACCCGCCCCTCAAGCGGGCGCCTTGGACCTGGCTTGGCTACCCCCGCTTCCAATCTTCCCCTAGGGGTCTTCCCCTATTAAAGCTTAATCATCCAAGCTTCTCCAAAAACTCGTTGAACTTGAGCTTGAGCTGGTTTATGGCCTCCAAGAAGACCTCGTGAGCCGACAGGGCTCCCGTTGTCTCGTACCTCAGGATTATCCTAGAGTCGTCCCACTCCCTGACTACCTTATCCGGGTTGTCCAGCCTGCATCTCTCCAAGGCCTCCAGGCATCCCTCGCAGAGAACCGGATAATCCACCAAGACCTTCTTTCCCTTCTTTTTCATGCACCCGTCGCAGTTCGAGAGGTCGCATTCCTTGAGCAGATCCTTGCTCAGCTCGTACACGGGCATGTAGCTGTAACCCACTGCCACAGCTGGCTGCCACTTCGAGTGATCCTTCCCCTTGCCAAGCCTAGCTACCGCCTGGAGCCTTATCCTCTGACCTTGTCGCATCTTGATTATCGGGATCCTCTCATTGGCTGGGACGATTAGCGGGTCCGATGACTTCAGTTCCCCGGAGTAGATT
>WAOH01000228.1 GCA_015521385.1 Thermoproteota archaeon | reverse complement strand
GTCGATACCATAGAGAACCTGAGGGAGATAGCGGAGAGGTTCGAGGACTGCCCGAGGCTGATCCACCTGTTTCAGGGTAGGGGTTCCCTGAACCTGATCGCGGTCATGATCGCCGAGAACGAGGAGGTCCTGAACTCCATCACGGGCACCTGCATGATCAGGACCCACAAGGGGGTGAGGAGGAGCGAGATAGTGGAGATAGCTGAGCCTCTGGTGAACCCCTATCTCCCGATCAAGGTGCCACGGATGAGCATGGAGTCAGCTCCCTGCGGGGCGGAGTGCTCCTCATGCCCCAGATATCGTGAGGGATCCTGTCCCGGATGTCCCAACTTCTCGGGGTACAGGAGAACCGCTTTCACCCACCGTGATGAGGTGTGACCTGCACCCGATGGATCGCCGCGGAAAAATCCCTTTATAAATAAACACCGGTCTCTCGCCCTGTGGGAAGACTTCGCAAGCTCTGGGGGCTGACGGGCCTCATCTCCTTGGCTGTGGCTCTAGCCACGATATTCGCTTGCTGGCACCTGAACCCGTGGTTCGACTTCTGGAGGGACGCGTTCAGTGATTTCGGGGCCCCCAAGGCCTGCTGCCCGTGGCTCTACAACTACGGGTTGATGGCCTCCGCGTTATTCCTTATGATGTACTCCCTGTTCATACTCAGGGAAGCGAGGGGGAGACTGGAGTCCTTCGCGAGCGGCCTCCTCTTCACCGCTTCCATCTTCTTGGCCCTTATAGGAGTGTTCCCGGGAGGAACCAGGCCTCACACCTTCGTGTCGACGTGGTTCTTCGTCCAGGCGTTCATGGGACTGGCTGCCTTAGGTGCCGCCCTGTTCGTCGAGGGATACTTAGGGGGGCTGGTCGTGGCCCTCCTAGCCGGTTCAGCTCCTGTCCTGGCCATATTAGTGGATGTGACGGTGGGATGGCCCTCAGCTGCCGCTGCTGAGGCTGCAGGAATAGCGATAATCGGGGCATCCGTGCTCGTAATCACCCTCCACTACCTGAGCGCGCGAAGCGCTGCTTCAGCCTTTAAAGGGACGGACGGGAAGCTCATCGCCCGAGAGAGCGGTACCTGATGGTCTCCATCAGGCACCTGCCCCACACCACGTTGATCCCGGCCTTCACGCACTCCTCGATGGCCTCCTCATCCTCTGAGCCCGGTTGGAACCATATCATCTTTACCCCCAAATTTATCGCCTCCCTCACCACTTCCCTAGCTGCGTGAGGTGGAACCACGAGGTTCACCACATCGGGCCTCTCCGGGAGGCTTCTCAGATCTGGATAGGCCTTATCACCGTCTATCTCCCCGGCTCTCGGGTTAACCGGGTAAACCTTCCGGTAATATCCCTTGAAAAACCGATATAGCTTGTAACCCCACTTCTCCGGATTTCTGGAAGCTCCCACCACGGCGACTACGTTCTCCCTCCTCAGGAATGGCTCTATGTCCACGGGATCACCTCACTCGAGCTCCCTCAGGATCTTCCTGACCATTCTCAGCCTCTTCTCCAGGGCCCTTATCTCCCTCTGGAGCCTCCATATCCTCCACTTCATGGCTATCCTCCTCAGGGGGTTCACTCTCTTGGACGAGAGCGCCTCAACAACGTTCCTCCTGTCCTCTATGGCCGCCTCCAGCACGAGTCCCGCCTCCATGGCCTCGATTCTGTAGGGCTCCAGGTCCTCCTCTAGGAGGCCCAGCTCCCTCTCGTACTCCTCCCTGAGCAGCTGGTACACCGCCTCGTCCATGACCTCCTTCCTGCTCTCCAAGGTGCTGAGCAGGTCCCTCATCTCATTCCTCCTCCTAACTAGGTCCTTGACCACATCCGATCTCAGCCTGGCGGGTGGCAGGGACCAGATCTCCTGAGATCTGACTGAAATCCTCTTAGCTCCTCTTTCCTTGGCCTTTACCTTAGGTTTGGATTTGGTAGTTCTCCTTGCGGTCTCCCTTCTCTCCCTTCTCTTCTCCTTTTCTTTTCTTACCCTCTCCTTCTCCCCTCCCTCGATCCTCCCCTCCACTTTGCCCTCCATCACCCTCTCCTCATCTCCAGTCTCGGAGACGGTGATCTCAGTCTGAACCGAGAGGAACCTTACCACCTCCTGCAGGCTGGGGGGAGGTCTGGGCTTGGGATTAGGGGTTGAGCCAAGGTGGGCGCTCTTGACATTGCCTACCCTCACGAAACCGGGTTTAAAGGCGAAGGGACCCTCCACATAGGCCACTCCCCTCTCGAGACTGCTTATCCTCGAGGCAACATCCTTGCTGAGCCCTAGGTATTGGATCACCGCGGACAGGTCCCTAGCGTACTCCACCCTCAGGATGATCTTGTTCTCCGCCTGACTGAGCAGGGTTTTAGAGACAAGCTGGGGCCTCTGGGTTGAGAACATGAGCCCTATACCCTTCTTCCTCCCTCTAGTTGCGAGAGTGTTCAGCCACGTCAGCGTGTTCATCGCCCCCTTTCCTAGGGTGCTGCCAGCTCCTCTCTCGGGAGCCAGCTCCTTGGCCTCGTCCACCACGACCAGGAATCCATCGGAACTCCCCAACTTCATCAGACCCTCTATTATACCGGCCGCCAACCTAGTGGAGGTATCCGGCTTGTACTTGGACATATCCAAAATGAAGCTGACGCCCTTCACAGCCACCTGGGCCAGTCTGCCCGGGGAAGCCTTCGTGAGGTCCACGTCACCGTCTGGCGAGATTATCAGCATGTCATACACGTCTGCCAAGGAGGTGTGCTCCCCCTCAGGATCTATGATGCCCACGGGGTAGCCCCTCTCCAGCAGCTCCTCCACCACCTTCCTTATGGTCCACGACTTACCGTAGCCCGTCTTGGCTATGACGGCGGTCCTTCCAGTCACAAGTTCAGGTATCTTAAGTCTAAATTCCTCCCCGTTATCTATCTCCCGTCCCAGAACTATTGTGTCCATCGTAAGTCATCACTCCCTCGGAAATTTAAGGGGGCGCCAGGTGTTGGAGAATAAGGTTTTTGAAATAAAATTAGGTTTTCCTAAGTTAACTTCGTGAACTTACCGTTTCGCGTAACGATTTTAAGTTATACCATGCGTCAAAGCATTACAGCGTGGTTCTCCCGTTCTGGGAGGCTTGAAACCATGAGAAAGATGTTTTTGTTACCGATCCTGTCCATAGCCGCTTTGACACTAGCGTTCGCTCTACTGCCAGTACTGGCCAACCCAGGAGATGTGGGTTTCGGGGATGCCCAGGGTATAGAGGCATCCGCACAGGAGGTTCTAGCCAGGGTGAGCCCGGAGACGAAGGCGTGTCTCAACTGCCATTCTGACCCCAACACGGTAAAGATGCAGGTCCCCTACTACGACTGGCTTAGGAGCAAGCACGCCTGGCACACTCCAGACGAGCTGGAGGCCTACTACAGGGAAATCTTCGGAGAGGACGCCAAACTAGCCAGCAAGTTCAAGGGATATCCGTACGTGGTGGGTTGCTACGAGTGCCACGGCATGTTCGCCGACTCCGATAGAGCGGATGTAGTCGACCATAACGGCTACAAGATAGTCGTTGACGTGACCCCGAAGGACTGTCAGCAGTGCCACTACAAGGAGACCAAGGAGATGAGCTGGTCCAAACACGCGTTCGCCGCTCTCAACGCAAATCTCAAACCTTGGTACACTCTGGTGCTCCAGAAGACCTATGGGGATGCGGCCAAGACCGAATACGATAAGATATTCAAGGATGTGGTCGAGTGGCCATTCTACAAGAAGTACGCCAAGGACTTCTACAACGGAGACAAGAAGGCGGTCAACGCCAGTAATTACTACTTCTACGGTGATAAGTTCAAGTTCCTCACGGGGCTGTACCCGTCTCACGGCATGCTGACGCACGCGGTCACCAACTTCACTGCCAACTACTTAGGAGTGGATTACCACTTCATAATGGAGCATCCCAAGTACAATAACAGCTATGTCTATCTAGCCTGTATGGAGTGTCACGGGAGCGCCGTCCTCCCGGCCAAGCCCAATGCGATAGTGGGTCTCGATGCGCCCTACGCTAGGATAGACGGGACCCCCGATATGGTGCTGCTCGGATGGCCTAACAATGGAGCTGGCAGGATAAATCCCGACGGAAGCTTAGGAAGCTGCGCTACATGTCACACCAGGCACACCTTCAGCATCTCCGAGGCGAGGAAGCCCCACACCTGCGGTCAATGCCATCTGGGATACGATCACCCGCAGATAGAGATATACGAGGAGAGCAAGCACGGAAACATCTACGATTCTGAAGGGGAGGAATGGAATTGGAATAACCTGCCGTGGAGACCGGGAGTAGACTTCAGGGCCCCCACGTGCGCCACTTGCCACATGAGCCATCTGGTCGATAAGAATGGGAAGGTGATCGTGCCGGGTACTCACGACCTAGGCGCTAGGCTGACCTGGGAGATCCAGGCCAAATGGAGCTTCGGACAGACTTACTATCCGGATCCGTTGAACTCCGGCTTTGCGAAGAGGAGGCCTGACTGGAAGAATCCGCTTACAATGGGTAACGCCGCTCTCTCATCCAACGATAACCCGAGAGGAAGGATGATGAGCGTATGCAAGACGTGCCATTCCAGCGACTGGGTGTACTCCTACTTCACGTGGTACGACAGCGTGAACATGGACTACAACATAACGTGGAACTACGCCCTCTCATTACTCAAAAAGGCCTACAAGGAGGGCATACAAGTCAATAGAGCTGGAGAGATAATAATGAACAGGAAAGCACTCCCAGGGGA
>WAOH01000227.1 GCA_015521385.1 Thermoproteota archaeon | reverse complement strand
ATCCTGATGTCGACCTACTCTGCGGCGCGGGGATCACCAATAGAGAGGATGTGAGCGCTGCTATAAGTCTCGGTAGCTATGGCGTGCTTGTTGCTTCTGCTGTGGCCAAGAGTTCGAACCCGTACGAAAAAATGAGGGAATTGGTGGATCCCTTCGTGAGGATCACTCGGGCCTGAACCTGTCCCTCAATTTCTCCAGTACCTTGGGCAGGGTAGTGTACTCCATCTCCTCGGGTCCGAGCCGGTGCGGCATGAAGGGACCGTGTCTCCTCATGTAGTCGGTTATCGCGTTGGCCATTCTCCTAGCCTCATCGAAGGCCACATCCGAGAAGAGATCGCTCGGTCCGATCAGCTTGGAGTCCTGCACTTGGAATCCCAAGGCGACTATTCTGGGAGGGCCGTCGAATCTGCTGGGCCTCGCATCCGCCTCAGATACGGGCATTAGGGGACCGTGGTGGGACCCTCTCATCCAGCCAGCCACCAAGAACGGGAACGAGAAAGGTTCGAGTACCTCTCCCAGCGCCGGGAATCCACTTTGAGCCCTAACTATTGCCACTGGATCGTCCTTACCCACGTACTTCCCAGCTATCAGGTTGAGCCTAGTGGTGCTGACCACCGCCGCTATTTCCCTGTCGGATTTCCTGAACACCCTTCGTATCACGTACCTCCCAGGCGTGCCTATTAGGGAGAGTATATCATACATCTCCTCTGGCGAGGACATCTCCACGACCTTGCTCTCCATCACATCCATTATCTCGAATATGAAGCCGTCGTGCAGCCTGGGATCTATGACCAGACCGGCGGTGTTGAAGGGATCCGCGAATATCCGGAACATGGGGAGATTGAAAGCGCCCGGCTCGGTCTTATCGGCCATGAACACGACTATAGGGTCCGATGGTCTCTCTTCGAACTCCATCTCGGCCACTCCAGGCCCCATCCCCTTTAAATTTCCTGAGAACGCGTCTTTTAGGAGGTCCTGACCCGCACCGTAGAGTCCCAGCTCTTTCGCTACCTCGGTACCCTTTTTGAATACGTTCCAAGCTAATTCGTGTATCTCGGGATTCTCCACTCCCTTTCTATGCGTCATTATCAGCTGGAGGTCATCGCCTACGGCCGTCACGTAGAAATCCTCTATGATCCTGGAATCCTTGGCCCTAGATAGTTCTTGAGCGGCCACCTCCTTGAGTTTGGGATGAACTACGTGGTGCCCGGCCAGACCCCCTATATCGGCCTTAATGACCGACACAGTCGTCTTTACCATGGACTCACCCCACAGCTAACGCCTGTCTAAAATTAAAAAGAGCTGAAGTCGAGGGAACCTATATTCAATCGAAAACCAAGTAACCTCCTTCAGCTAGGATCCTCCTCAGTTTGTAGACCGCTCTCTTCACATCGGACTCCTTTTTTGCACCAGTACAGACCAAACTCCCCGAGGCGAATATCAGGAATACAACGTCGGGGTCCTTCATCCTGAAGATGAGCCCCGGAAACTGTTCGGGTTCGTAGAGTGTGTTGGGGAGTTCGAGGGCGAGCTTCTCTATGTCTACCTTGACGAAGAGCTTCGCAGATGCAACTATGTTCTCGGCTTTGATGAGGGGCCTCCTCTTGACCTCTATTCCGTGCTTCTTGAGGACCTCTATTGCTGCGTTTATGGCTCTAGCTGACTCCTCAACGGATTTGGTGCCTGTGCAAACGAACTTTCCACTACTGAAGAGTAGAAGGGCTGCTTTGGGTTCGTCAAGCTTGAGCACGAGTCCAGGGAACTTCTCAGGGTCATACCTTGATTTCTTTATCTTCTTGGCTATCTCGTGGAGATCTAATCTCTGCCTTATGTCAGCTGATGATACGACATTCTGGATGGTTATCTCGGGCTCCCTCAATTTGCTTAAAATCTCTTCCACATCTTCCTTTTTCGTGGATTTTTCTTCCATTACTTCGCTCTCGCTATCGTCGAATGACATAGTTTTCCCCGTTTCACTACTATCCGGGTGACCCATTATATATAAAGGAGAGGCAGCTATGGCCTTCGTGGGAGTACCGCTCAATCCCCAGTCAGACGTCTCTAATCATCTGAATATCCGGTTTCTTCCCAGTTCTCCCTCTGTTCGGTCGTGTAAGAACCAGACATGTCGTCTTCAACGTCCTGCCTTCCCAAGATCTTGGAGTACTCGTAGAGAAGATAGGCGGCGATCACTCCGACAATCGCCAGCTTAGCTGGCAGGGTTTGCAGCAGTTCCAAAGCCGAACCCAAGTAGGGAATCCTGAGGACCACTTTGCCGTAGATATCCTTGGCTGTCCTGAAGCCAGGATCAGGGAGCGCGTTGTTATCCCCTTTGGTGTAGAAAATCGGACCGTTGGTACTCATATCTATCCGGATTATCCTGTGAACTATGAGCGAACTCGACCACGGAACCCTAAACACAATTATATCCCCTACCTTTAGGTCGTAGGGGTCAGCGCCCACCACTATGAGGAGGTCTCCCACCTCCAGAGTGGGTCTCATCGATCCGGACGTGACCACGGTGAACGGAGAGTCTACTCCGGTTATTAAAGGCAGGACCACCTTGAAGAAAGCGAGGAAGATCAGGAAGAGTACGGCTAGTGTTAGGACTTCCCTCGTTAACCATTTATTGGCTCGTTCGGTCGACAATTCAGATCGCCTTCACCACCTTAGGCTCCTCCTTCCTTACCTTCCTCAGGATCCTGTACCCGCATCTAGGGCATTTGAAGTCCTTGAAGTATTCCTCCATCTCCTCCTTAGTGAAGATATAGCCGCACCTCAGGCACTGATACATTTTCCACTCACCATGAAGCCGTTGAAGAGGGAATAAAAAGGTTATTCTTTCACCTGCGAGGCTGCTTTGACCTTCTCGGCTATTCTTCTCTTTATTTCGTTGAGTCTCTCCTCTCCTATCTCCTCTAACCATTCCTTACGGGCCTTTTGGATGAGTTCCTTGTACCTATTTCTCACCGTGACCTCCGTGACGTTAGCTGCCTGAGCGAGCTCTCTTTGAGTCCTATGGATGCCTAACTCCTGACAGGCCATGTAGACGGCTGCTGCGGCTACGCCTACTGGTTCTCTACCCATCGTAGCCCCGTTCTTCTTGGCTATCTTGATTATCCTTATGGCCTGCGTCGCGATCTCCTCGGGAAGGTTTAGCTTGGAGCATATCAGGTACACGAAGTTCTCGGGCTTGGGCGGAGGTATCTGGATCCCTAGCTTCCTGAAGAGGAACCTGAAGCTCCTGCCAACCTCCTTCTCCTCTAGAGAGAAGTATCTAGACACCTCCTCTAAGGTCCTAGGGACGTCGGTTCTCCTACAGGCGGCGTAAATGACTGCCGCAACCATGGCGTCCATGCTCCTCCCTTTAACAAGCCCGGCCCTGGCGGCCATTCTGTAGAGGGTTGCAGCATCCTCTACGGTCTCCTGTGGTAGATTTAGGGACTCAGCCGCGTCCCTTATCTTCCTTAGAGCTGGTTCCACGGTCTTTTCCTTGGAGTCAGCCACATGCTTCTGAGTTCTCTTCAGCTGATTCACGGACTTCTTACTCAAACCTCTAGTGAGGGTAATCTCGGTATCGAGACCGAAACCGGGCCTCAATGGAGTGACTGGAGCGCCTGCGTGGGCTCTCTCCATGTATTCGTCGGAATCAAAGGCCCTCCAATCCTTAGAGAAATTCAGAACGCTGGAGTCGATAATCAGACCGCAATCCTGGCAGACTAGGTCCCCAGTTTCGGGATCCTCTACTATGTTAGTACTCCCGCACCGGGGGCACTTTAGCTCTTCCTCCTCCTGTGAGGAAGAGTCAGCAGCCTTAGGATAATTTCTCCTCTCCTGAGACAGGAAAACCCACCACCCCTTTAGTAAATTGCCGAAGTGTAGACCCCCATATGCATATATAAAAGTTTCGCTAAACTTATCAATGCAGTCAGGCACACCCCTCGGTCAAGTGTATTAAATAAGCCAATAACCACAAATTTCTTAATCTTATTTATGGTTTCACCGTAATTCCTCATATTTTATTCATCTGAGCCGCTTAAGGAGATCTCTGATACCGAGCTAAAGGTTTTTAGATCCAGAAGCTGGCATAAACTACCGGCGGCCGTAGTCTAGCCTGGACAGGATGCCGGCCCTCCAAGCCGGAGACCCGGGTTCAAATCCCGGCGGCCGCACCACAAGACATTGGGTGTCGCATCTTGACAGCGAGTAGTCCGGAGGAGATTATCTCCTCTGCAATAAAGGAGCTTGCGAGGAGAGAGGGATTCAGATCGGAAAAATCGCTGGATCTCGCGGCCGACCTCGCTCTCGCCTTCATCAAGTCGATACTCTCCTCCAAGAGGAAGCTCGAGAATCTATCAGATCTATTGGAGGATGAGGAGCAGGAGTGGAAATATATAGCTTATTATGTGAAGAGGACTCCCGTTTGCTCGATTCCCTGTCGTTTCTCCTCAGATTTGGAGAGAATCCTCCAAAATTATGGGTTTACCAGTTTGCAGTATCAGGTGCTGTTCAAGAAGGAGTGCGGGGATAGCGATTGAGGCTACTCGTCTTCGTCCTTCCCGCCCTGATTATACTCCCGACCGCGTTCGCTCAAATCTCAGCTTCGACGCAGAATGGTGGGCTCCCTACCGTACACCTCTTTGAGGACCATATGGCGGCATCAGCGTTTTTCCTCCGCATGGGACCCGATGAGAGGATAGTGCTCTCAAGAAACCTATCCTCTGCGGCGGACCAACTTGAGGAGCTGGGTTTCCCGGTGGAGATCGGTCCCTCGGGCATCATTCCTGAGGAAGTGAGCCCGCGTGATCTCGCATATTTCCTGCTTTATTTGAAGGAGAGAGGCATAATCAGGGCCGATTTTGGATCCCTCAAGGAGAAAGCAGATCTCATAATTAAGGAGCTCTCCTCTAGGAAGAGCGAGGTCGCTGTCCTTTTCTACAGCTCGGACGGCCCGGATTACTCGCTCCTGGCGGCATATACGGCGTTCCTCAAAGAAGCCAAGTTAATTGATCTAGATTCCATTCAGCTGGACCGTGAACTCTTGAAGGGAAGCGAGTACGTTATCTTAGTGACCAAGCCCCTGACCAACGAGAATTATGAGAAGTATCTGGACGTCGTGGGCACTCTGATCAGCCTGGACGAGGATCCCTACTTGGACTCTTCCTTGGGAGTTCTAACGGGTCCGGATGTGACCGCTCCCTTCCTAATGCTGCTCGCAAATGAGATGGCTTCCAGAGGCTTAATAAAGAAGCTCAGGGGTCTATCCCTCGTCGAAGACCTTCCTCTAGCCAGGAAAGTGGAGTTCATAGCATCATCCCATGGCTTAAGTGCTAAAATACTGCATCCCGACGTGAAGCACTCTAATTTGACTGGAAAGGACTCCATCAAGGTCCTGAGGGAGGCGAGAAATGGCATCATATACCTCAATTTACATGGGAATCCCTACGTTATGGCTCTGAGGACGGAGGGAAATGTCATCCTCACGCCCTCGATAGTGAGGTCCGCTAAACCCCTAGGGACCATAGTCATCACTTTATCATGCGATACCCTCAGGTTCCCCGATCTCGACGATCCTAGGGATTCCATAGCCTACTCCTTCCTAGGAGCGGGAGCATTCGCGTACATAGGGGCCACAAAGGTGGAGTTCAGTATAGGATCCGAAGCTGGCACCTCCTACCCAGACCTCATCCTGATGATGGCCCTGACCGGTCGCACACTGGGAGAGGCCGTCATGACAGTGAACAACTTGCACATAAAGGAGTCATCGGATAGAGGGATAAACCCGAGTGAAGCGGCCTACGAAGTACTGCTTGGGGATCCCACTCTGAGCCTGTCGACCCATAGGCTTCCATACGAGGTGGAGAGGGGCGATCACACATACGTGGTGGACATCCTGAAGACCACCCCGGTCATATATCTCCAATTACCCGGTGGTGAGGACCTACTCCCTGATGTGGAAGTTGACCTACCATCTGTTTACTTCAAGTGGTACTCGGATGAGAGGGGTACGTTCATTTACGTGTCCACCCTCTCCTCGAGCTTTAGCGGGTATTTCAGAGAGGGTATGAATGTGAGGATCGAACTCAAGATGCGTCACGGTTACTTGGAGTACGTTCCTTACGTAGCTATCATGCTCCTTGCAGCTCTCTCCCTAATCGCCCTCGTAAGGGCCAGGAGGGCCACCTGATAGCATTTATAAAGAGATCGGGATAAGGTTTGAGGTGGGCCCCGGTAGCTCAGCTCGGTTAGAGCGCCGCCTTGGTAAGGCGGAGGTCGCGGGTTCGAATCCCGCCCGGGGCTCCATTTAACTTGAGGGGTGTTACAGTGGTTCTGGCTACTGCTCTGGGCTTGAAATTCAAGGGCGGTGTCGTTCTCGCGGCGGACAGGAGAGTATCGTATGGTACGTTCGTCCTCAGCAAGTCCGCCAAGAAGGTGTTCTTGGTCAACGAGAGGGTCGGCATCTCCACGGCCGGACTGCCTGGTGACTTTCAGGAGCTAGTTGATGTCGTGAAGTTCAACATGACCCTGTATGAGCTTGATCTGGACAGGAAGGCCTCGCCTACGAATGTCGCTAAGCTACTATCGTTGCTCCTCTATCAAGGAAGGTTCAGGGGAATCTACTATGCTGAGCTCATAGTAGGCGGCTTGGAGAATGGAGAGCCGAAGATACTTGTCTTGGACCCTGCCGGCGGGCTCATGGAGGAGAAGTTCGCGGCAGTAGGTACTGGAGCTCAGATAGCCACGGGAATACTGGAGAGGGAATACGAGGAAAGTCTCGGCGAGGAAGAGGCCATTTCGCTGGCCGAGAAGGCGATGAGAGAGGCTATATCTAGGGACGCCCTGTCGGGTGACGGTATAGATCTGTTGGTGATCACAGAATCGGGCGCTAGACAGTTATACATCCCCCTGAGAGCTGCGTGAGGGGGTCAGATGGGTCAGATGAGCCTCACGGATCAGGAAAGGACCCGTAATCTGCTGATAGATTTGGTTGGGTATAAAGAGTCTGAGGGGTAGGGAAGGGGAGGCTGTTTACTACATAACGGATACCCTGTCGAGGTATGCGGATAAGGTGGTCCATCAACCGGTTAAAGATTGTGCCGGTAACGTGGTGGCCTTCCTCAATGTGAAGGACCAAGATAACCTGCTGTTCCTAGCCCACACAGACACCTTTGAGATTTACTCTAATTGGACCAAGAATCCATGGGGAGAGATGGAGGACGACAAGCTCTATGGGTTGGGGGCCTTCGACGATAAAGGGATGCTTGCTGCGATGATGGAGGCCTTCATAGCGGCTTCGAAGTGGGAGAAGAGCAGAGGAGTTGTTCTAGCTGCCGTCTGCGATGCGGAGGGTTTCAGCAGGGGGACCTACGAGCTCCTGAAGAGCGGGATCCTGCCGCGGGTTAGCGAAGCCATAGTGGCCGGGCCGACCAATAAAAGGCTCTTCAGGGGTGCATTCGGCAGGTTCGTGTTCGACGTTGACATAAAGGGGCTCGCGGCTCCCGGGACCGAGGAGGCCGGCATAAACGCCGTTATAGAAGCGGCGAAAATCGTTCTGTGGGCGGTGGATCTACCCAAGGTCGATGGGATAGGTGGAAGTGTTGCCCCACTGAGCATAAAGTCGCCGGAGTTGGTGATGGCCCATCCGGATAGGTGTCTGGTCAGGCTGGACAGGCATTACCCGCCTGGCAACGATCCCGGAGTCATCAGGAAGAAGTTCATGGAGCATCTGAGGAAAACTCCTGAGCTGAGGGCGAGGATCAAGATATCGCTGATGAAAAGACCCACCCCCTTCATGGAACCTTATGAGCTACCAGAGGATGATGATTTCGTCGAGAGAGTGCAGGAAGTGGCGGAGGGCGTGCTCGGGAGGCGCTTTGAGACGGACGTCTACAGGACAGTCTCCGATGCTAACTACCTTTACAAGATGGGTGGAATCAAACCCGTTATACTTGGACCTGAGGGAGGCAACCACCACTCAGCTGACGAGTACGTCAGGCTTCCCTCCGTATATGAGATGGCGGAGTTCTTAGCGCACCTCCTCAAGGGTTGATCCGTCTTGATATCCCAGAACTTCCTGACTGATTTCCTCCTATTCTGGGCCGCGGCCTACCTCGTTGGCCTCCTCGTGAACAGGTATCTCGGAGGAGAGAGGACGAAGATAGGTGTTTTCTACTTGGAGTTTTCCTTCAAACCCGAAAGCTTCAGGAAGATCATTGGGGGACTGGCCAAGTTCGTGGGTCCCCTCTACAAGATTGGAATCGCGTCTCTCTTGGTCTCTTCCGCGCTATTTCTGATATTCCTCGTTAAGATTACCTTGGACTCCTTATTCGGCCCGAAAGTAGCCCAGATAGCCCCTGTGATACCGGGAGTCACTTTCGAGATATCAGCCCCCTTGCTCATCTCCATATTCATCATTCTGGCCGCTCACGAATTTGGGCACGCCGCGGCCAGCTGGTACTTCGGGGTCCCCATCAAGAAAATAGCCTTCTTCATTTTATTCGTCCTTTTAGGCGCTTTCGTCGAACCAGATGAGGATGTGATCAAGAGGCTGGATCCCCTCAGGAGGATGGGCGTTTACTCCGCCGGGATCTTCATGAATTTCGCAACATTCTTCGTGGCCCTCCTCTTGGCCATGCTCCTGTTCCCAGGATTCTCCGTGTTCCCCGGGGCGGCCCATCCCTCAGGAGTATATGTCCAAGAGGTTATAGAGGGCGGGCCCTCCTATGGAATACTCCCTAACGGGGTTGTCATAAGGCAGATAGACGGCTACAGGGTCAGGGACTTCAGCACCTTGGTGAAGGCGCTAGAGAAGCTTAAGCCCGGTCAGGAGGTGGATGTAGTGACAGATAGGGGCACCTACAGGATAAAATTGGGATCGAGACCTGACGATCCGAACTCGCCCTTCCTAGGGGTTATGCTATCGAGGGTACCTTATTTCGATCCCATAGTCCCCATGCCCACCGGAGTGGCGGTCCAGCTCATAGAGTTGTTCGGATTCCTGATCATGTTCAACCTGGGGCTGGCGGGACTCAACGCTCTACCCATGCTACCCCTAGATGGCGGACTGGTCCTCTCGGAGATACTTACCATGTACACTGGCGATGAGGAGATGGCTCGCAAGCTTACTTGGGCCGTGTCCGCGCCTATCGCGCTAATGCTGATATACAATGTCCTCTTATTCTTCCTGAGTTGATGGAATTGCCCAATCCCTTCAGGAGGGCAGTAGTCCCCCTAAGCGTAGAGGAATTGCTGGATATCTCCTTCAGGAGAGCTTTCAAGAAACCCAAGCCGGTAGCCAAGAGAGGGGACAAGATACTGATTTACAGATCGAGGGAGATATCTAGAATCCAGACGATCTCCGATACCCTAGTAAGCAGGCTGGATAAAGTGGTGAAATCCTTTCCCAGCGTGGAGAGATTAGATCCCTTCTATAGAGAGCTGCTGGACGTCTTAGCCGGTGTGGATCAGGTAAAACACGCCTTAGGCGCCGTTAAGTGGGCCTCAAAGACCATCTCCAGAATCTCGAGGTGGTACATATCAAAGATCGGTTGGACCGACGATCCCGATCGCATGGCCGCTCTCCGGAGAGAGGCCACTGGTAGGATATCCTCCGTGTTGAAGAAGATCAAGCCAGAAGTTGACTTCTTGAGGGAGACAATACCGAGGCTCAGGGATTTGCCTGATTTGGATCCTACCATGCCCGCGGTGATAATAGCAGGCATGCCCAACACGGGGAAGAGCACGCTCCTCTCTAGGGTGACCACCAAGGAACCCGAGATAGCCCCTTATCCCTTTACCACCAAGGGAATCATCATAGGGCACAGGGATCTGGAGGGGGTTGGGAGGGTACAGTTCATTGACACCCCCGGCCTGCTGGATAGGCCCCTATCTAAGAGGAACAGGATAGAGATGCAGGCCATCGTCGCCCTCAAGCATGTGAGTGGTTTGGTTCTGTATCTGCTCGATCCCACGGAGACCTGTGGCTACACGCTGGAGGAGCAGAAATCCCTGCTCAGGGACATCATCACCAGCTTCTCGGAGGAAATAATAGCTGTAGTCAACAAGAAGGATCTGGAAAGAGATTATCGGGATAAGTTCGATGAGACGAGGAGGTTCTTAGCCGATCAAGGGATTGGGTTCGTGGAGATATCCGCAGAAAAAGGTCTGGGAATAGAGAACCTGCTCAAAGTCGTCAGATCGAAGCTAGGAGGTGGAGGACCTTGAAAGTAGCGTTCTACCTGTCAGGAGAGCATCCCAGCCTTCCCAAGGCGGAGGTCAAGGCTGTCTTAGAGTCTTTCAATGTGGGATTCAGGACCCACTTGGATTTGGAATCTCTACTGGTCTTGGAGCTCGATTATCCCCCCGGCTCGCTTATAGAGAAGGTGGCGGACAGGCTCGCATATACCAGATCCATAGGCAGGTTCTTGGCTGTTCTAGATCCATCCGACTTCCCGACTGGGCTAAAGAGGATTCGTCCACCCAGCGTGGGCAGGAGGTTCAGAGCCACCGCTATCAGGGTACGGGGTTGTTGCAGGGAACTGAGGCGGGTGGAGGTGGAGCGGGAGGTTGGTGGGTGGATACTCAGAGGGAATCCCCATACCAAGGTGGACCTCACCCATCCGGAATCCGAGGTAGTGGTGGTGATGACCTCCGGCCTGTTAGTGTTTTACCTCAGGGAGGTTGAGGTTGATAGAACTTCCTTCAAGATAAAGGAGGTCGCTGCAAGACCTTTCGTCCATCCAGCCTCCATGAGACCCACGCTGGCAAGGGCGATGGTTAACCTAGCGAGAACTCGTGAGGGAGATCTTGTGCTAGATCCCTTCCTAGGTGTGGGGGGCATTGCTCTCGAGGTGCTGTCTATCGGTGCACGGTTAATCGGTGCCGATATAAGTGAGAAGATGGTGATCGAGGCCAAGAACAATCTCATAGCGTACGGCTTTCTGGAAGGTTTCGAATTGATCGTGGGAGATGCGCTGTCTCTCGAGCTGGATAGAAAAGTGGATCGCATTGTTACGGATCCTCCTTATGGGAGGATGAGTGTCGCCGTGGGTAGATCTCCTGAAGGTTTGGTCAGGGATTTCGTGGGAAGGGCCCCGACATATTTGAAAGGAGGTGGTTGGATGGTTATCTCCGTCCCCAAGGACCACCTAGATGAGGGAGTCTTCGGTGAGAGCGGGTTTGATGTGGTAGAATATTTCGATGTTAGGGAGCATAGATCCCTCACCAGGAGGGTATGGGTTACGAGGCTGAGAGAGTGAGAGTTAGGTTCCTTGGAACGAGTTCTGCTGTGCCGACAGATGATAGGGGGCTACCTGCCATTCTTGTGAAGACTTCTGGGGATTCTCTCCTATTAGATTGCGGAGAAGGCACTCAGAGACAACTCATTCGCGCGCGTGAAAGTCTAATGAAGATAGACAAGGTCGTCATAACTCACCTGCATGGGGATCACTTCTTCGGACTCATGCCCATGATCCAGTCCCTGAGCATACTGAGGAAGGGCTCGGAACTGTTGATAGTGGGGCCTAGAGACCTGCGCCGCATCTTGGAAGAAGTCGAGGAGAGGACCGGCTCGAAACCTCAGTTCAAAGTGGTGTTCAGGGAGATAGAGGTCTCCAAGGAGCTGGAGCTGGGCAAGTTCACTGTACAGTTCTTCCCTGTGGATCACGCAGGATTCGAGACCTATGGAGTCAAAATCAAAGAGAGGGATCGTCCGGGGAAGTTTGATCCAGCAAAAGCTGATGAACTCGGTGTTCCATTGGTATTGAGGAGCGTCCTCCAGAAGGGTTTCTCCGTAAAACTCCCCGATGGAAGAATTGTGAGACCTCGGGATGTCATGGGCCCTCCACGGAAAGGAGCTACGCTCGTCTACTCGTCTGACACTAGGCCGACCGAATCGGTGATATCAGCGGCCAGAGGGGCCGATGCTCTGATACACGAGGCCACCTACCTAGACGAGCTCAGAGATAGGGCGGTGGCGACAGGACATAGCACCGCGTTAGAGGCGGGTAAGGTAGCTGAGGCTGCTGGAGTTAAGAAGCTGATTCTGACTCACTTCAGCGCCAGATATAGGGAAGAGGATTTAGCTAGGTTCGAGGAGGAGGCCTCCAAGGTGTATGGGGGGGAGGTCATCGCCGCCCGGGATTTTCTAATCGTGGATCTCTGATGTCCTAGACCTACCGTAGAGTAGTTCGTGCGTAGTGGCCTCTCCAATAGGCCTTCCTCTCTCTGTTTTAGGGGTAAGCCAGTCCGCCAAGGTTTGAGCCTCTCCTTCGTAGTCTATGGTTAGAGATATCACGCCCAGTGGGGACATCTCATCCTCGTCACACAGCCTGACCCTCCCCACATAAGCTGCCTGTTTGTGGAATCTCAAGGCCCTTAGATTGCCCCTCCTAGTCATAAGAAGGCTTCTCGCGGTATCTAGTATTCTGTTATTTCTGAAGGCTGCCCTCAGCTTGATTAATGCTTCATGGCCCTCTTTTCTCACGGTTATCAACTTCCTTCGCTCCCCTCCCTCTATTTCAACATCATCCACTTCTTCACTGAAGGGTATTATGGTGTTCATAGCTTGGAGTACCCTCCTGACGTCTTCCGTTGGATACACTTCCGCCGTTAGGGTTATTCTGATCGCCAATCTGCCATCAGCTCGCTCCAATCCCGGACCCTCCTCCTAAGGAAACCCTCCACCTCCTCTATCAGTGGAGGAAGCCCTAATGCTTTATAGGAGCTTCTGGGGGACTCGTCCACTTTACCCCCCAGTTCAGTGATCATCCTCTTCAGCTTATCGTGTAGATCCCTCCCCTCATCATCGAAGTCCGTTAATATGATGAACGTTCTGCCGATGACCCTCCCCTCGCCGAGTTCCCGGACATCCTTCACCAAGCTCGAGGCATAAACGAAGGAGGCCCGGACGCCCATCCCCTCCAGAGCTGCTTCATCCCTCGGGCCCTCCACTATAACCTCAACGTCAGAGAAGGATGCTCGCGAGTTCAGTTCCCTAACCCACTCCACAACGCGCTGAAAAAGAAGGGGATTTGCCTTCAAGTCAGGTCTCCCATCGACTAGAGCCGTGATAGTTTAATAATGTTTTCCTAGGTTCCCCCTTGGGTAGCCATGAAAAGGTGAAGGGCCTATGAAACAGAATGCAACGATACTGGCAGGAATACTTCTACTACTTATGGCCCAGATGCCCTTCCACTCCGCAGCGGAACCCGTCGCCAGCGTGACTATAAACAAGATGAATGTGAGTACAGAACTTTACGAGAACACCTCCGTTAAGGTGACGATTACCGCTGAGATCGTAGTAAGAGAGGAGTTCAACGGCAGTATAGGGTCTCTCATGTTCCCGATACTTCCAATAGGCATAGTCATGGAGAACCCCTACAAGGGCATAGACAATCTGAGGCCGCTATCCGGGGACATCTCGGTGAGCAAGATCAAAACGGAGTCCTACGCAGATGTGATACTCGTCCGGTTCGAGAAGGGTTTGGGCCCGGGCGACGTGAGGAATTTCACGTTCACTTTCATGTTCAAGCCGAACACCATACTGGTCAAACTCAAAGATAACACATACAGGCTTGTGTACCGATTCTACATGCCCAACGCCACAGTCGAGTATAACAGATCCGCAATGAGGATACTTCTCCCGTACGGAGCCGCTATAACAAAGATAGGTGCTTTCGGCGCCGTAGAGATGGATCCACTCTCGGAGAGGCTGACCGCGCTGTGGAAGCCGTTCCCGCCTCCGAGGGGAAACGCGTGGGACTTCAGCATAGTCTTCAGGGTCATGGGAGAGGCTCCACCCCCGAAGGGCGAGGAGACGGTAACTATAACCAATACAACACCCTCCAACGGAGTTGAGAGAGGACTGTCCCTCACGGAGTTGTTGATGGCCATCTTGGGATCGAACATCATAACCGGAGGTGTAGCCTTCATGCTCTATAGGAGGGCATCTAGGAGGCCAAGAATAGAGGGCTGGTCTGGTTCCCCACCTGAGGAGATAGTGCTGGATGATGAGGTGGTGGACAAGTACAGGGAGCTGGTGGAGAGGCTCGATAGGGACGAGCGCAGTATACTGAAGATATTGCTAGATAATGAGGGTAAGATAGAACAGAAGGACCTTCCAGAACTCACGGGATTCTCTAAAAGCAAGGTTTCAAGGATCTTGAAGCGATTGGACTCGGCCGGCATAGTTAGGAGGACCTCGGTGGGTAAAACGAAAGTGGTGGAGATCAATCCTGTTCTCATGGAGATATTCAAGGAGTATGGAGAGTTGTAGGTGAAGTGCGGGGGGTGGGATTCGAACCCACGCGGGCCTGACGCCCAACGGATCTTGAGTCCGTCGCCTTGGACCTGGCTCGGCCACCCCCGCCCCGCGTTCATGTCCTCTATTCTCTGGAATTTAAAGGTTTTGTGGGAGTATGCCCGTTTCTAGGTAGTCCATTATGCCGGTTAACCTCCTTGGAACCATCCTCTTGACTATCCTCTTGTAGAAGTCCGCTGGGTTGGGAGACAACCGGACGAAGATTCCTTTGATGTCGGAACCGGAC
>WAOH01000226.1 GCA_015521385.1 Thermoproteota archaeon | reverse complement strand
CCTCCACCACCCCCATGACCGCCTCGATCCTCGCCCCCTGAGGCACCCCCATGAAGGTGCCGGGGCCCAGAAGTACTAGAGGCGGATCCCCATCGTGCTTCGCAGCCTCATCGATCATCAGGCTCGTGGACGACGAAAGCATCCTCCTGGTGGCGTACCTGTCGGGGCCCGCGATCACGTAGACGGGATTCTCCGCCAGCCAGTCGATCCTAGCCACCTTCGGCTCCCTCCTCATCAGGTCCCCGATGTCAGCGGGGAGGAGCTCCCTCACCAGGCTCCCGGTCTCGGGGGCATCGGGCCCTCCCGCTATCACGACGGGCAGGTCGGAGGCCAGCCTCCTCAGCTCCTCGATCGTTGAAGGCGGGTCCTCCACGGAGAATTCCAGCCCCTCCGACCTCAGTCCGTGGATGATCGGATCTAGGCCGATCCTGTCTACCTCGTTGGCCACCAGGATGATGTTGGGCCTCGGGAACCTGACGGAGAGTGAGGACCTGCTCGCGACACCTTCCTCGTCGCTGGAGGTGAACGTGATCTCGGCCTCCTCCGCTCCCACGGTGAACTCCCCGATCAGGAATCCGTCGCCAGCGTCCATCAGCCTGAGGTCACCTCCCCAGTCCAGGGATCCCTTCACGTCCCTCACCCAGAGGATCCTCGTGAAGTTCCTTCCCCTCACCTCTATGCTGAGGTTCATGTCCACGTCCTCCAGCGGGTTCACGGTCTCGACCTTGAAGCCCAGCTTCCCCACCTCCAGCCCCTTGGTCACTTCCACCGATCTGATGGCAGCTTTGGACTCCTTCATGCTCTCGACCTTGGGCTTGACCGTGACGCAGCTCTCTCCCGTGTTGTAGACCTCGAGCCTGAACCAGACCATGGCCCCCAGCTCCCCACCTGACCTGAGCTCCACCTGAGTCTCCTCGGAGACCCAGGTCTCGCCCGGGGGCGGCAGCTCGCCGTCCTTCCACTCCTCCCCTGCTCCGAGGTTCCATGCACCGCTTCCCGATCCCCTCAGCACCTTGTACCTCTTGGCGGGCCGCCAGGAGAGCTTCTGTCCCACGCCGACCAGGTCGAAGTCCTTCTTGAACAGCTTGGTGACGAGGGAGGAGACGCCCTCGAATATGACACCCAGCCCCTTGCTCATGAATCTCTTGAGGTAGCTGGACAGATTGCCCGCTACGTTCTTGAAGAAACCCGGCTTGTCGGAACCCCCCTTGTCCGAGTCAATCATCCTGAAGTAGAGGCTGAAGGGTCTCACTGGAATGCACTGCTCGCTCGAGTAGATGACCGTGTCCTGGACCCCCCGTCCACCCATGAGCTCGAGCGGGCTCAGGGTCCTGTCCTTTCCCCGATCGTACACGTTGTTCTGCTCGAGGTCGTAGTCCTTGGGATCGATGGACCTCTCGCCGAAGGACCTGACGCTCTTCCCCAGGCCCGTCTGCTCCACCAGCGTGAACAGCCAGAGGTCGGGGTCGTTGCCCGGTGGATCCTTGTCGGCGTTCTCCGCAAGCCAGAGCTTGGTGACGTGGATTCTAACGATCACCTTGCTCGGCAACCTGCCCGCCCCCTCTTGGGAGATGACTGGCACGCAGATAGGGGAGACCAGAAGAGCGACGAGCAGGACGGGGAGGAGGCGCTTCATCCTGACCCCCTCATCCCCCGCGGAGGGATTATAAACGTGATTGTTAAAATAACTGATGTCTAATTGAAGGGTGCACGCCGCTCGTGACCGGACGGGGCTTCACCGGATCGAAGGCTGCCGGAAGTCCTCATGGATCACTCCAGTCCGGGGACCTCGAGATATGACAGTTAACTCGCTGACCTCCCAATCCTAGCTCCCTCGCGGGTCGTTACTACCTATAACCACCCGGGAAGTCGGGGGGTGAACCGATAGGTAGGAGCGCACCCGCATCTTGTTCCCGGGGATCAGCGATTACCCTTCCTCCCTGTCCGAGTTCCGCGGGGCGCGGCGAAAGATCTTTATTAGCCTGAAGGTTATGTTTACGGAGTATCATATGAGCAGTAGGTATGTCTCTTTCTTGATCCTTCTGGCGTTACTGACCCTACCCCTCATGGAGGTCGTCTCTCCTCCCCCCACGGTCCCGTTTCCCACGATAACGTTCACCCCTCCCCCCTGGATCTCACAGCTGCCGACGGTGAAGAAGCTGAGG
>WAOH01000225.1 GCA_015521385.1 Thermoproteota archaeon | reverse complement strand
CTCGTACACGGCCCTGATAA
The DNA here is from genome assembly GCA_015521385.1 of Thermoproteota archaeon. GTDB lineage: Archaea > Korarchaeota > Korarchaeia > Korarchaeales > Korarchaeaceae > Korarchaeum. The sequence continues at coordinate 7,428 of WAOH01000225.1, read as the reverse complement.
GCGTAGATCCCACCCTCGAAGAGCAGGCAATCAACATGGGGGCCAGCGGCTTCAGGCTCTTCAGGACCGTGACGCTGCCGCTGGCTACTCCTGGGGTGGAGGCCGGTGCCCTGCTCGTGTTCATCCTCTCACTCGAGGACTTGGGCACGCCCATAGTGTTCAAGGGGACGACCGCTGAGAAGGTGCTCACCTTCCAGATATTCAACAGGATATTCACTCCCGCTGGCCTGATCTCCCAGGAAGCCACTACCTTGGCGATGATCCTCCTCGTGATATCGGGCCTAGTCTTCGTGGGCGTGAGGAGGTACGTCAGCCTGAAGAAGTACGCGATGCTGAGCAAGGGAGGTACCTGGAGGCCTAAGAGGAAGAAGCTCTCGCCGGTGGTGACTCTCCTAGTCTACGCCTTCATATTCGGGGTCCTCTTCTTCGCCACGCTGCCCCACATCGGTGTGACCCTCTTGGCCTTCGCCAAGCAGTGGGGACCGACCCTCCTCCCATCGAGCTTCACACTGGACAACTTCGTGGCCGTACTGAGCGATGAGGAGGCGAGCAGGTGCATAGTCAACAGCTTGGTTTACTCGTCCATAGCGACGCTCTTCATGGTGGTGCTGGGGGTGAGCGCCGCTTACCTGGTGTCTAGGAAGAAGTCCCTACCGGGAATAGAGGCCCTGGACCTCCTCGTGACCATACCCATCGCCGTGCCGGGGATAGCGGTCGCCACGGGTCTCTTCCTCACCTACTTGGGCACCCCCCTCAGCCCCACGATAAGTGGAGCCCCGCTCCTGATCGCCTCCTATACAGTGAGGAAGATCCCATTCACCGTGAGAGCGGTATTCTCAGGGTTAGAACAGACGGATAAGACCCTGGATGAGGTGGCCTGGACGGTAGGGGCCAGCAGGACCAGGACGTTCTTCTCCATAGTGATGCCCATGATCCTGCTCAATGTCCTGGCCGGAGGGATGCTCTCATTCATCTACTCAATGTCGGAGGTCAGCACGGGCATAGTCGTCGGAGATGCGAACCACAGGGACGCTCCGATGACTTGGAAGATGTACGATATGCTCTTCCACGGTCTCGCTGGCGGTACATTCCAGCCCGCCGCGCTGGGATTCCTGCTGATGACCCTCCAGTTCGTGTTCATAGTGGGAGCGAATCTGCTCCTGAGGAAGAGGGCTACGGCCCTGATAGGAGTGTGAGGTGATCGTATGGTTTCGATAAGGACCGTGAACTTGACGAAGGTCTTCGGCGAGGTAGTTGCCGTTGATCACGTCAGCTTGGAGATAAGGCACGGGGAGTTCTTCACCCTTCTAGGGCCCTCTGGCTGCGGCAAGACCACGTTCCTCAGGACGATAGCCGGTCTGGAGATGGCGGACGAGGGCAGGATATACTTCGACGATCAGGACATTACGGACATGCCCGCGCACCTGAGGGGAACTGGAATGGTGTTCCAGAATTACGCCCTGTGGCCTCACATGAACGTCTTCGACAACATCGCCTACGGGTTGAAGATAAGGAAGGTGCCGAAGGAGGAGATCAGGAGGAGGGTCAAGGAAGTCCTCAAGCTCGTCAAGCTCGAGGGTATGGAGAACAGGACGCCGCATCAGCTTTCCGGAGGTCAGCAGCAGAGAGTGGCCCTGGCCAGGGCGCTGGTGATTAATCCCAGGGTGCTCCTATTCGATGAGCCGCTCAGCAACCTCGACGCTAAGCTTAGGATAGAGATGAGGGCCGAGCTCAGGAGGCTGCAGAGGGAGCTGGGGATCACGGCCATCTACGTCACGCACGATCAGGAGGAGGCCATGAGCATATCTGACAGGATAGCCGTGATGAACAGGGGCAGGATAATGCAGATAGGCACGCCCAAGGAGATATACAAGAACCCGAAGAACGAGTTCGTCGCTAGGTTCATAGGTCAGGGCACGTTCATGCCCGGGGAGGTCATCTCCTCCGACGGTGAGCTGGAAATCCGCCTCGAGAGTGGCAAGGTGGTCAAGGCCGTTACCTCACATCCTGACGTGAGGTTGGAGGTTGGAGACAGGGCGCTGGTCATGATCAGACCGGAATCCTTCACTCTAGAGCCGGGAAAGGGGTATAACGAGTTCGAGGTGGAGGTCTACCACATATCCTTCTTGGGCGATTCCCAGATGCTCCAAGCCAGTAACGAGGTGGAGAACTTCATCATAGAGGTGGATCCAGACTTGGAGGTGGATGTCGGGCAGAAGCTCAAGGTCTACGCTCCTCCCAAGCACACCCTTGCCATCAAGATTTAGGAAAGGCTACCCTCCCGCTTTTCACTTTGTCATCCCGTTGCCAAGCTCTGAGGATCCCGAGCGGTCGTTCCGTCCGGTCCGCCAAAACGGGACCAGTCCTCTGATGGACTCGAGCGGCGGTGTGCATTCGTGCACACCGGGTTACAGGCGATTCCTCCTAGGAATTCCATAGGAAAAAGTATTGTCAATATATGGTTTTGGAGAAAAAGCTAAAATGTTGAGAGGGACACGTACAGATACAATGAATCTGGGTTCTTTACGCTTCCTGATGTGTACGTCATGGAGGATGTAGGAGGTGGCCTCGATCTTCTCTGTTGACATAAGGGCGTTGGGTCCCAGCTCTGACAGAATACGAACGCATATGAGTGCTGACTTTGCTATGGCAGAAGGACCCGACTCTCCGTGGGCTGATTGCTATGCACCATCCAACTTTTGCGGTGTGATACCACCTGACGGGGAAAGTGAGAAATGTGAGAGTCGATAAGATAACGGCTCAGATAATCGGCCTGAGCATCTACACACTTCTTTTCTTCTTCAGCGCGGGGCTCGTCACATCCTACCTATCGATTTACATGTACGAGGTGCTGGGAATAACCTTGGTCAGCCAGATAACGCTACTCCTCGGCCTTCAGGCTGTCATAGACATTCCCTTCCTCCTCGTCAGCGGATGGTTGGCCGATTACGGGTCTCCCAGAAGACTGCTCATCCTAGGGGCGCTGATCCTGCTGTTCCCCTCTGTGCTCCTCTCCCTCCAACTCTTCCCCCTAGCATCCGTGGTCCTCGCGCTGTTCGGCGCCGAGATATCCGGAAGCGTCGTCGGGACGATCACCTACAAGCTGGTGGCCGCTGCGGCGAAAAGGACATCTTCTTTCGGGAGGTACTACGGGATATACTCGGGCTCCATCAAGCTCAGCGGCTTAGTCTCGGGATTCGTCGGCGGGATGATACTGGAGGGCTGGGGTTACATTCTCCTCTTCACGATATCAGCGCTCGCCCTAGCCATCTCCCTGATCGCTCCCCTGGCCCTGAGTGTACCCTCGCCAGCGAGGGATGGGGCTGGGAGGAGTGGCTTCTGGGGGGAGCTGAAGGACGGGCTCCGCGCCGTGACATCGAACAGGGAGGTCCTCCTATTCACTGTAATGGATTCCGTCGGTGTCTTCTTTTTCATGCTCGGGGTGAGCGTGAGGGGGCTGTACGTCAGGGAGGTGATCAGCGCCAGCTTCCTGCTGCTCGGACTCCTCCTCCTGATCTCGGGGGTCTCGAGCACACTGATGGGCTACGTGTCCGGTCTCATCGGTGATAGGGCGGGTCTGGCGAGGTCCCTCTTCGCGCTTAGCCTTCCCTTCAGCGCGGGGATGCTCCTCTTGGTTGCGGTAGGGGACCCGGCTGTGCTCCTCGTACCCTACCTGCTCTTCGGCATTTCGGAAGGATCTTACCACACGCTGGCGGAGGCTCTGAACGCCAGGATATGCCCAGAGGAGTATATCGGGAGGATATGGGGAATCCAGTCGGTTCTGACCAGTTTGATGGCAATGGCGGGGACATTCGCCTCCGGGATGCTATGGGACATCTTCCATCCTGCAGCTCCCCTGCTGGTCTCGGGGATCGTAGGGTTGATCGTCGATGTGCTCATTTACACCACCTTCAGGAGGTATTGACTGTGGGAATCGATGCTGACTGGCGTGAGGCCTCAATTCATTACCCGCGGCAATCGTGGGCCTGGACCGGGGAGGCTGGAGAAATGCAGACAGTTAGCCCCTCCCGGAGTTTACCGATGGATGTGGCACCCTTGGTTACCGCGAACTTACTGGCAGGTCCGAGAGTCCAATGCCCTCCAATTTCCCGCGGTTAAGCTCAGCCTTATCTCTCTTTCTTGTGGCGGAGCAGCATCATCACTCCCGCAGTCATGCTCAGGAGGGAACCCATCACCATGGTCTCGGTCAACCCGAGGAGGCCCATGAAGGTACCTCCCACGTAGTTCCCCAAGGCATCGGATATGGAACCCAAGGAGGATGGAACCGATACCGCTGAGGCCCTCTCCTCAGGGGCCAGCTCCATGGCCAACGCGTTCCTGGATGAGTAATGGAAGGGGAATATGGGTATCACCATGAGGAGGGCCAGCAGGAGGAGGTCCTGCACTAGGCCAGCCGCCGCGAAGTAGGCGGAGTACACGAGACAGGAGATGAGGAAGCTCCTACCCCCTCCTAACCTGTCCGTCAACCTGCCGTAAATGGGCCCGGTCAGTGTGCCGAGGAGACCTGCTGCAGCTATCAAAAGGCCCATGAGCGAGTTGGATCTTCCGGAAGCCTCGAACACCTTTATCGAGAAGGCCACGTAGAAGACGGAGATAGAAAGACTCGCAGTTATGAAGATGGGCACATACTCCCTCGTCCTGCCGGGAAATTCCAGCTGGACGGTCCTCTTGAGTGCCCTCCTTACGTCTAGGGGCCCGTGGGATTCATCCTCAGCCAACATGAAGAGGGGGAGAGATGGAACCGACAGCAGCGCCGCTAGCAGGAGGACATTCCTTATCCCCAAGCTGTCCGTGAGTACGCCTCCTAAGGCGGTTCCCAGCGTAAATCCGAGTTCTGAGGCAGCGTAGTACTCACCAGAGGCGCTCCCAGCTCCAACCTCCGAGCTGAGGTAAGCGATCATCACTGGCTCATAGGCGGAGAGGAAATACCATACGGATATAATGGGTACCCACATGTCGATGGGTAGGAACGCCATTGCGAAAAGCGATGCAGCTGTGGAAAAGCCACCTAATAAAAAGAAGGGCCTCTTCATCCCGGATGAATCGCTGAGAAACCCGAGGAACCTGCTCCCTAGGAAGTAGGCTATAGACGGCAGGCTCCTTATCAGGGCGTACGCGTAAAATCCCGCCTGCGCGTAGGTCTCGAATGCCATGAACATGTAGCTCATGCTCCATGCGAGCTCTAGGAGCAGAGTCCCCACTAAGACGGGCAGTTGCCTCCTGCTGGGCATATGGTCTCCCCCTAGAGTCGAAGCTTCAATCAAACGTCTCTTCTGGGAGGTGGAACCTCCTCAATTTAACAGCATCGCCCCTAGTAGAAGCACAGGAGTTCAGCATCCTCAGAGCGGGACATTCGGTGAAACAGGAACTTAGAAGGGCAAGGATCCCAACCGGTATAATCCTTCCGACCAACCTGAGATAGGATAAATAAAAAGAGAGAGTTTAGAGCTTCTTGTAGCAGAACCACCAGTCGTAGCACTCGAACTCTCCGGCCTTGGCCTTCTCGAGCCTCTCCTTGGCGGTCTTCACGTCTCCAGCTGGAGGTATTATGACCTTGTCGCCTATCAGCTCGTTCTCGGGCCAGTTGGCCGGAGTGGCCACGCCGTTCTTGTCAGAGGTCTGCAGAGCCTTCACGGCCCTGAGGATCTCGTCCATGTTCCTGCCTATCTCCTGCGGGTAGTAGAGTATCAGCCTGATCACACCGTTCGGGTCCACGACGAATACGGCCCTGACGGTGTTGGTCCCCTTACCAGGGTGTATGAGCCCGAGCTTAGCGGCGACCTTCCCGAGATCATCAGCTATTATCGGGAACTCTATCTTCACGCCCAGCTTCTCCTCTATCCACTCCACCCACTTTATGTGGCTGAAGGTCTGGTCAATGCTGAGACCTATGAGCTCAACCCCGAGCTCCCTGAACTGATCATACCTCTTCTGGAACGCCACGAACTCGGTGGTGCAGACGGGAGTGAAGTCGGCTGGGTGGCTGAACAGGATGAACCACTTGCCCTTGTAGTGATCTGGGAGCTTTATCACACCGTGGGTGGTCTTGACTTCCATCTCGGGGAACTTGTCGCCCAACAGGGGCATCCTCGTCACCTCATCCATATGTATCACCTCGGCGACCTAACTTAGGCCAACCTAACATTGTGTTAGATGTTTAAAAGCATTATGTTTGAAGTCCGAACCTAGAATCTCATAGAACTAACTCACGGTATACGAGCTGCCGATCACCCTTCTTGGAACAAACTGTCCACTTCTATGATGGAGCCCTCTTGGGAGAGTGCTTTCCACAGCAGGCCGTTCAGATCTTCCTCAAGATTGATATCCAGTTTAGTGATGAAGGCGCCATCAACCTCCATTCCCTGGGCCAACCCGCACACGTAAAGCTCGCCGTTATCCAGATAGACGTCCCTGACAAGGTTATTCTCCACGTTATTTCTCTGTAGGCAGAAGGAAAGCTCCCTCACTAGGGATTCATCTCGCAGCAGGTCCAGGAAGCCCAGACCTGAGAGTCCTCCCAAATGATAAAGCCTCCCATCGAAGCTCCTCAGCCTGCTCCAGCAGAAGAAGTAGCTGGGCAGCGCCATGACAGGGTTTTTCACGTTGGCCACGATGTTACCTTCCTTATCGACGAAAACAAGACAGCAATGATTCCCCTGCAGGGATATCACGATATTATCGCCGCTCATGACTGCATCCATCCCCGTGACCGCGCCCACCCCCGGGCAGGCCTCATCCAACTTGCTTTCGTAAGATAGGGTCCTTCTGTACAAGACGCTCCCATTGGCGGATATCTTCGCCAGCACGACTACCCTCTCCTCGGAGAGGTTCTGCGGTCGATCGTCACTCCCCTGAGGACGGCTCTCCCTCACGACATCGGCCCACAGGGCATAGAGGTGATGCCCGTCGGTCAGCAATATGGGGGGACTATTTATGTAGAAGTACGCTAGTTTCAGGAAACCGCGCCAGCTCACCTCTGCTATAGGGATCTTCTCGTGGATTCTTCCTCCGGAATCTATCTTCATCCAGTAGAGTATGTTGCCCTTGAGTTCTAGGGCGTAAATCCACCCGTTCAATTCCACCGCATCGACAAAGTTCCCTTCCAAGCTCCATAGAGGATATCCTCCTTGGCTTATCAGGATGAGGTGGCGTGGACCCACAAGCATGAACTTACGGTCGAACTGCCTGATGCGTCTTGGAGGTTCCCATGGGAGCAGGGTCAAGCTCGCTGGCCGCAGGTTCTTATCCAGAGTTGAGAGGAAGAAGAGCGTTCTGCCCTCGCCGATCGGGGTAGCCGAATCAAAGAAGGCTACGATTCGATGTCCGCGAACGAATATGGCATCACAATCAAATATTCTGTCCTTCCAGACGTAAAAAAACGGCACCGGTATTTACCTTGAGGTTTGG
>WAOH01000224.1 GCA_015521385.1 Thermoproteota archaeon | reverse complement strand
GCGGCATCGCTCCTCGCTTACGAGAAGCTCTTGGGGACTGTGAAGAGGCTCGTCGCATCCCCGGCATCGAGGTGGTCCCTCCTCACGGGGAAGCTCCTGGGGGGACTGGCCATCCTCACGCTGAGTCAGGTAGTCTTGGTGGCGCTGACAATCCTCTGGCTGAGGCCCGAGGTGAGGTGGACCCCTCTTATCATCCCTATCGTTGTGGCGGGCGATCTGGCCAGCTTGGGGCTCGGCCTCTTGGTGGTGGAGCTCTCACCTAATCCGAAAGCCGCGAGCGAGGCGGTCACCACGGTCGGCATTATGATCCAGTTCGTTTCGGGACTCTACTTCCCGCTCAGCTTCCTGCCCGGTCCGCTGAGGGCGGTGGCTGAGGCGATACCATTCACGTGGGCCGTTAAGGCCTTGGACGGTCTCATGGTGATGGGTGCGGGGCTGGAATCGGTGGTAGCGCCCGTCGCCTACCTGACGGTAGCGGCGCTGGTCTTCACCTCTCTAGCCTGGATCCTCTTCCCGAGGTGGGCCCGGGTGGAGTGAGCCCAATCGAGCCTGATATCCCTCTTTTTTATTGGAGAAGGGGAGTATTCCCTTAGATGGACCTCAAGAGACGAGCAATAGATATGCTTGAGAACGCGAGGGATTCGCTGAAGAAGGGGAGATTCTGGCTCAGGCTCACGTGCTTCTCCGCTCATCAAGCTGTGGAGCTATATCTGAAGGGGGTCCTGCTGGACCTAGCAGGATCGTATCCATTCACTCACGATCTGAGGGTGCTACTGGACAGCTTAGGTGAGGATGCTCCGGATGAGATCTTAGAGGCCCTAACTACTGAATCCCCACTACACCGCGTCCCGCTATTCCCTATCAATGGATTACAGGGAGTACAGCGCTAGGAGGTGCCTCGAATACGCGGAGAGGGTGATTGAATGGGTGAGAGGGAAGCTAGGCAGGTAGAGTTCATCAAGAGGAGACTGGCGAGAGTATCCTCGTATGAGAGGGAATTTACGGAGTTTGTAGAGGCCATCAGATCCAAGTTCCCTAGGTGCGCCGTGTTCCTCTTCGGATCGAGAGCTACTGGCAAGCATAAACCCTCAAGCGATTTCGACGTCATAGTGGTCATGGAAGGTCAGTTCGACGAGGCCGAGATGGCGGCTGAATTGCTGAGACTCAAGCCCAGCGGCATACCGGTGGACCTGATCGTCCTCAGGAGGACGGACCTGATCAGGAGGGATGTTCGTCTTCTCTTGAGAAATTCTGTCCTCCTGTACGATGGGCTTGGACTCTCCGAACCTTCATCGCCTTAATTATCCTTGCTTCCGACCAGTAGCTGGAGAGCTCACACACGATCCCGCCGGTAGTCCATTCATGGTAGAGATGGTTGCCTAGCGGCCTCACGAGCGAATCGAGGTGAATCGAAAGCGCCTCATCAATCAGCTTCCCTAGAGGCCACCGGAGAGACCAGTTCGCTGAGGACCCGAGGCCTCACCATAAAACATAATAAAATGTTTTAATGTGCAAGTTTTTACCCATACGGCTATTTTGGGCCCGGGGATTGAATGTCAGACAGGCACGCTTAAAAGAAATCGGTAGACGAAGTCCCAGCTCGGGAGGTGTCAACTTGGTAACTAGGAGAGAATTCTTGGGCATGTTGGGCGGGGGTATCGTGGGCCTCGCCGTCGGTGGCGCCTTGGGCTACACCCTCGCTCCCAAGGGACCGTCTCCTGAGGAGATGGCCGGTAAGCTGCCTGGAGTTCCCTCAGAACCCCTCAAGATCGGTGGAATGTGGTTCCTCACCGGGAAGTTCGGGACCTACGGTGACATGGCCAAGAAGGCCCTCCAGCTTGCTGTCGACGAGATAAACGCATCCGGTGGGATCCTCGGTAGGAAGGTCGAGATAACCCTGAAGGACGAGGCCGACAGGCAGAACGTCCTCCAGAACATAAGGAAGATGGTCGAGGAGGAGAAAGCCGAGTTCCTCGTGGGCATCGACAGCAGCGGTGATGTGCTCAAGCTGGCTCCCGTCGTTGAGAACGACCTGCATGTGGTCACGGTCATAACCCACGCCGCCACGCCAAAGCTCACGGCCTGCAACAAGCTCCACTACGTCTTCAGGATAAGCATGTACGAGGAGCCCATAGACGTGGCGGCCGCGAAGCTCGTGGCCGAGAAGTTCCCCGACGTGAAGAAGGTCGCGAGCATAGGACCCGACTACGCCTACGGCTACGATTCTTGGGCCATATTCAGCACGAACCTGAAGAAGCTCCTGCCCGGGGTGGAGATGGCCGAGCCCATGTACTCCAAGCTAGGTACGGAGGACTTCAGCAGCTACATCGACAAGATGCTTGCTTACGAGCCCGACCTCGTCTTCAGCAGCCTGTGGGGCGGTGATGCGGCGACCTTCGTCAAGCAGGCCGTGTCCAAGGGGCTCTTCGACAGGATCAAGTACTACCTGAACCCCATGCTCGGGGCCACCGACACCCTGAAGGCCATAGGCGACGGGAACGTTCCGGCGAAGGCCCAGGTCTGGGGAAGCGGCAGGTACTGGTTCCTCTACCCGCCGCACGACGTGTGGCCCATCAACAAGGCCTTCGTGAGCAAGTTCAAGTCCAAGTACGGTGAATATCCTCCGTACGTGTCCGCCACCAGTTACACGGCAATCTACGCGTTGAAGGCCGCTATAGAGAGGGCCTACGTCATGAAGGGCGCCTGGCCGGGTCAGGACGACGTGGTTGCGGCGATGGAGGGCCTGGCCGTCGCCGGACCCATGGGTCCAGTGGCCATAAGGGAGGATCACCAGGGAGTCTACTCCGTGTTCTGGGGCAGGCTGGCCAAGGGTGCGCCGAACTACCCGCACCCCATACTGACGGACATACAGGTGTTCGACTTCGGCGAGGTGTTCCCCGCCCCCGGCCAGACGGCCGTCAAGTGTAAGTGATCCCTCCCTCCTCCTTTTTGGGGTGTTCCCATGGATCTCGGACTGCTGGCTGCGCAGGTATTCAACGGGCTCGTCTACTCATCGATCCTCTTCCTCGTCTCTTCGGGCCTGACGCTCATTTACGGCATAATGAACGTGCTGAATCTGGCACACGGCAGCCTGTACATGCTCGGGGCGTACCTGGGAATTACGGTGGTGGTCTACGCGCTGGGAGGCACGCCCCTAGCCTACCTAGTCGCCTTCTTGGTGGTGCCTCCCGCAGTTGGGCTCGTGGGAGCGGCGCTGGAGAGGACCCTGATAAGGAGGACCTACCCCATGGGCGAGGAGTACCAGCTGCTGCTCACCTTCGGCCTCATACTCGTCTTCGACGACCTGGTCAAGATGATATGGGGCGCCGCCTACATCAACTTCCCCGATCCCAACTCCTTCCTGGGAGGCCTGAAGTTCGGGGTGTACACTCTGCCCCTCTACCACGTCATCCTCATAGTCGTCGGATTCGCCGTGTTCCTCGGACTGTGGGCCTTCTTCGGCCGCACCTTCACCGGGAAGGTGATGAGGGCCGCTGCCATGGACAGGGAGATAGTGGAGGCCATGGGGATAGATGTCAACAGGGTCTTCGTCACATCCTTCTTCCTCGGGAGCCTGCTCAGCGGCCTGGGAGGGATAAGCGCCGGTCCCCTCTACACGGCCAGCCCTGGAATGGGGACCGACATCATAGTGTACAGCTTCGCGGTCATCGTCATCGGCGGCATGGGGAGCATAGGTGGCGCGATGGCCGGAAGCCTGATAGTCGGGATCCTCCGCTCCTTGGCCATCTCCTTCTACCCGCAGCTGGAGATAGTGATAGTCTTCGTGATAATGGCGGCTGTCCTCCTCATCAAGCCGACCGGGCTCTTCGGGAGGCCGGAATTCGAGAGGAGGTGATGGTATGGTCACAGCTGGAATTAAGGAGGTAGGCGCGAGCGAGGCGGGGAAGGGGGAGCAGGAAATAAGCATGGAGACCGTGGCCCTAGTCGTTGGGATCCTGCTCCTCGCGCTGGTGCCCCTGGCCGGGAGGCACATGACCCACCTGGTGGCATCGGCCCTCCTGCTCTCGCTGGCCGCGACGAGCTTCAACCTGCTCTTCGGCTACACCGGGCTGCTGAGCTTCGGGCACGCCCTCTTCTGGGGGGTCGGGGGCTACACCGTAGCGGTCATGATGGCCAGGTTCGGCTTCGGCTACGTGGAGTCCGTGCTGGCGGCCCTAGTCACCTCAGCCCTCATGGGAGTCGTGATAGGATTCCTGTGCGTCAGGCACACCCGCATCTACTTCGCGATCCTCACCCTTGCCTTCGGCCAGATGTTCTACGGGATAGCTGTCAAGTGGGACTTCTTGGGGGGAAGCGACGGCATATACGGGTTACCGAGGCCCTTCAACTCCCTCGAGCTCTACTACTACGTGGTCCTGGTCTCTGTGCTTGTGAGCCTCTATGTCCTCAGGGTGATCACCAGATCGTCACTGGGACTCTCGTTCATGGCCGTGAGGGACAACGCCTTCAGGGCAGAGTTCCTCGGGATCGGGGTGAGGGCGACGAGGCTGAAGAGCTTCGTGATAAGCGCCACATTCACGGGACTGGCGGGAGCCCTCTGGGTCCTCCTGGAGACGGCCATAGGTCCGGAATCCATGTTCTGGACGCACTCGGCCGAATTCGTCTTCGTCACCCTGCTAGGAGGCCCGAGGGTCTTCCTAGGGCCCCTGGTTGGCGGGTTCATCTACGCCTTCCTCGCCGACGTGGCGATGAGCCTGACGGAGTTCTGGCTCTTCGTGATCGGCGTTGTTCTGGTGGGCATAGTTCTCTTCTTCCCGCACGGCGTGCTGGGCTACCTGCTCAGGGTCAGGGCTGAGGCCAAGACCGGGAGTGGTGGTAGGACTAAGG
>WAOH01000223.1 GCA_015521385.1 Thermoproteota archaeon | reverse complement strand
CTCCCATGCCGCCCCTGATCCAGCATCGGCGGTGGGGAAGCTGAACTCCCTTGGTAATGTGGGGACGGTCACGGGTCTGCTGGTCGTGGGGGCTGGGATCGATGTACTCCCTCCCTCCGGAGTGTTCTCGCCTCTGATAGTTCTTCTGGGACCCTACGCCCTCCTGGCCGCGATCTCCACCTTGAAAATCCTCAGGAAGGGATCATAGCGCGCGGAAAAGGAGGGTGTGAGCACTCACTTCCGAGATTAGTGGAGGGAGGATGAAGTGACGAAGTACCGGAAAACGCTTTATCACTCTCATCTACTTCATCGAGATCATGTTAGAGACCTCCTTGAGGAATGATTCTATGGAGGGGTCTTCCAGCGGAGCTACCCGCCTACCTTCGTGTTTGTGGTGTGGGTATGTGCTGATGTACGGGTGATGAGGTGCGTTATCGTACCTTAGCAGGATTTCCGAGTCGGAGATGAAATTGTATGAGTATTTCACGATCGATCCCCTGATAAATTCTGTGATAACGATCCTATGACCTGCCGAAATCGCTTCGATCCTGTACCAACCTACCGTTGGGAGTGGACCGGGTCTGAGGGCCCTCAAGACCACGTTACGGAATCCGTGACTCTTAAGCAGCTTAGTGACGTATGATATCCTCTCGTTAAGCTTCAAGGTTGTTTCTCCCTAAGGACCTAAGCTTGCTCTCCACTGTCACGAGTTCCTCGACTAAGGCCTCCCAGACCATGAAATCCCCATGGACTTCGGGGTCATCGGGTTCAGGGATGAGGCCTTCCCTCCACGACCTGATGAACTCCTCGCTATCCATTCCGTACTTCTCCTCGAACCTCTTCAGTTCAGAGAGCAGCCACTTCCTCCGGAGAACCAGCTCCTCTATTTCCTCTAGGTTCAGCGTCATGTCGCTCTTGTAAAATGGGTGGCCTCCGGTTATAACGGTATCGTGGAGTGCAGTTCCCGTATTCGTACCCGAGCCGTGCATGAACATTCTAGGACCCGCTGAAGTATCCCGTTGGGGGCGGGGCTGTGGAACACCTTGAAGGGTAAAACCCAATCGATATGCCTCGAGTCCATTAAATTGTAGAGAGTAGGACACTGCACTGCCATAACGCGGAGCCGAATCCATAGATGACGGATGCATTGACACCTTTTCCCGCGGAAAGTATTCCCATCTTAACATGTCTTAACATGTGACCATCGATAGCTCACGAGGAACTGGTATGAACGCTTATTAGGATGAAAAATCATGAATTCACGGCCATACGATCGGACGTTAGATGGGTGATGGCTTGGGGAGATGGGCTTTAGCCGCTGTCCTGATCCTGGCTATCATCCTGTTATCCGTTTTCCTGCTCTCAAATACCCCGAGGAAGCGGGATCTGAAAAGTGAGGGAGGCGTCGAGACCTCCAGCACGAGGAGCAAGACGATAACGAAGGGAGAGAAGGAGCTTACGGAAACCAAGAGGACTGGCGAGCGGGAAACTGCGGCCAAGCGGACGGAAACGGGTTTGACGGGGGCGGAAATCGTCAGGAAGATACCTCACATATACCACAAGCCGGATAACTGGAACGGCAGGTGCATCATCTTCGTCCACGGCCTGGGAGGCAGTAAGGAGAAGTGGTCAAAGGACATGGAGGCCTTCGAGAGGGAGGGATACTGCACCTTCTCCTTCGACCTACCGATGCATGGGGAGAGGGGAACCCTGAGGGATCCGGGGAAGATCCCCCTTGTCATAAAGAAGGGTTCCGACGAGGTGGTGCTGATCTCAAAGTTCCTGAAGCAGGACGGCGCGAAGGAGGTCTACCTAGTGGCTAGGAGCCTGGGGAGCATAGTATCGGGGGTTGCGCTCGGTAAGGGGGCGTCCGTGGAGAAGGCCGAGCTGCTTCTAGCTGCTGCCAACCTGAAGTACGTGCAGGAGCACGGGAAGGTGGGCCCCATCATCAGGGATGAGAGGGTCCTGAGGGAGGTGGATCCGCTCTACTTCCTCCCCAAGTACGAGGGAGCTGTGCACTTCCACTGCGGGAAGCACGACGATCTGCTGACCCCCGAGGCCTGCCAGTTCGCCTACGAGGCGGCCAGCTCCGCCTCCGAGAGGGAGATATTCTGGCACGATACGGGGCACAGCATGCCCCTAGACGAGTACTACAGCGAGGCCCTCGCGTTCTTCGGATCCGGCTCCCGCGCAGGCGAGGGGGCCGTATCCACTCGAACACCCCTCCTAGATCTGGTGGAGATACCCCCGACCTGCGGCAACGGCGTCTGCGACGCTTCGGAGTCTTGGGAGTCCTGTCCCTTCGACTGCAGGAGGAACGTCCTCCTGATTGGTTTCCAGCTGCACATAGAGGAGGCGGTGAGGGGGAAGTACTACGACGAGGACGAGGGGATGTTCAGGAGGTACGCGGACGTGCTCGATGCCTTGGCGAGGAAGTTCGAGGAGCACGGAGCCAAGCTCTCGATACAGACGGAGAATAACTTCGCTCTTGCTGACGTGAAGTTCGGCAGGCACATCCTGAGGGAGCTGAGGGGGAGAGGACACGGGATAGGGGTCCAGAGTCATCTGGGCCATCACATCGAGGAGCTCGGGCTGGATACCGATGAGAAGAGGTTGGAGTACAACAGGGAGGTGAAGGAGGCCGTGGCCAAGGCTCTGGTTGAGGAGCCCACCAACCTGGGCGGGGGCTTCGACCTAGAT
>WAOH01000222.1 GCA_015521385.1 Thermoproteota archaeon | reverse complement strand
CTGCATGGTGAGGTGTGAGGCCGTAACGCGGGTTATCCGTATCTCATAATATGATATACGGTAACGTCTCGCAAGCTCCTCCGCCTTTCTCATGAGTCCCTCCATCGTCCCACCGATGAGCATAAAAAGGGAGTGCTTATATGGGTTGTTATAGACGAATGAACCACAAGGGTTTAAGTGTTGGGTATGGAGAGACGGAAGGAGATACTGTCAGCCATTCGGGAAAGGCCGGGGACGACCTTCAGGGAGCTGGCCAGGGAGCTGGGAATAGGCATAGGGGACCTCCAGTACCACCTGTATAGGCTGGAGAAAGATGGCCTCGTGGTCTCCAAAAGGGTGGGCAGGAGGAGATACCTCTTCCCCAAGGGGCTTGAGGGAGAGGCGCAGAGGCTCCTCATAGCGATATCCACCGAGACTAGGAGGAAGATACTGCTCCTGCTGATGGAGGGGGAGATGACCCAGGGTGAGATAGCGAGGCGCCTTAACCTGAGCCAGCCCACGGTCAGCTACCACATGGGGGAACTCGTAAAGCTCGGGATAGTGAAGTCAAGAAAAGACGGTAGGAGCGTGAGCTACAGCCTCTCCTACGACCCGGCCACCATCGCGAGGGTGGTCAAGAACTACCGCCCGAGCCTATGGGAGAGGCTTGCGGACAGCTTAATTGACCTGCTCACGAGTATGGGTGATGAGGAATGATGGAGAGCCTGTTAACGTTCATAGCCCTGCTCTTGGCCCTGGGCTTAGCCGGGATATCCTTCGTGGCCTACAGAAAAAGCCACCTGAGGGCAACCCTTTACCTGCTCATTGCCTTCCTGCTGATGGCAATAAAGAAGACCGTCGAGGCCATGCACCTGGCGGCATGGATAGAGAGGGACGTAAGCCTCATCGTCGGTGCCCTTGAGGTCTTTGTCCTCCTGCTCTTCGTCCTCGCCCTGTGGAGGCGTTAGCGGACTATCATCACGGGGGGTTCTATGAGCCCCACCACATCTTCCAAGAGGCTACCAATCCTCGTTTTTCCGCTCCTCCCGTAGGCGCCCATAACCACGAGGGAGTACCTACCGGAGTTCGCCTCCTCCAAGACCTTTTCCCTCGCGCTTCCTTCCACTATCTTCATGGAGCAGTTAACGCCCTCCTCACGGCACATCTCAAGGAGGTTGGAGGTCAGGTGCCTGATGCTCCTCTTCATGTCCTTCCATATCTCCTCCTCGAACTTCTGAACCTCGGCAAGGTTCTCGCTGAAGAGCCCCATATTGAATGCCAGTGCCCTGGCTTCCCTCCTGTCGAGAACCGAGAAGAGGATAACCTTACCCCCCCGCTTCTTGGCTATGGCTATCGCATGCAGAGCCGCCTTCTGGCTCCACTTTGAACCATCTATAAGCACGAGTATCCTCATGACTCACACCCCTACGTACCTCACCCAGAGTATGCCCATTCCTATGGCAACTGTGCCAACCATTATGGCGATACCTACCTTCAGAAAGTCCATAAAGCTTATCCTAACACCCTCCCTGGCGGCTATTCCTATCACCACGACGTTGGCGCTCGCTCCTATAGCCGTTCCGTTGCCGCCGAGACACGCCCCCAATGACAGCGCCCACCACAGGGGGTACACGTTCATTGTGCTCCCCATGGCCTTTATCAGCGGTATCATGGCCGCCGTAAGGGGAATGTTGTCCACTATGGCCGAAGCTAGAGCGGAGAACCACGTGATTATCACGAGGGCCTCACCGGTGTTGCCGATGTACCCCATGATCCACTCAGCCGTCCGCTGTATGACCCCTGTCTCAACGAGGGAGCCGACGAGTATGAACAACCCAACGAAGAAGAATATGGCCGTCCATTCAATCCTCTCAAGGATTTCTTCCGGTTCCGACCTGCTCCACAGGAGAAGGGCCGAAGCCCCCAGGAGCGCCACGACGGCGGGCTCAATTCCGAGCCTGTCGTGGATAAAGAACAGCCCAACAACGGCCAGTATCGTGATGAGGGACTTGCGAAAGAGCACGTAGTCCCTTATGGCGTCCACCTCCCTGAGCTCCCCTATGGTGGTGTTTATCCTCTCCCTCTTGGTCTCGCTGACCTTCATGGCACTCCGGTAGGCGAAGTAGATTATGCCCAGGGAGACCAGCAGATCAACGGCCGCTATGGGCCCCATATTGACGAGGAACTCGTTAAAGCTAAGCTTTGCGGCGGAGCCTATCATTATGTTCGGGGGGTCACCTATCAGCGTCGCAGTGCCCCCGATGTTCGATGCGAATATCTCGGCCAGGAGGAAGGGCACGGGGTTAACGTCCATCAGCCGGGTTATGTAGAGGAGCATTGGTGTAAAGAGCAGAACCGTTGTCACGTTATCGAGAACGGAACTCACGAGGGCTGTAACAACCGAAAACAGGATTAGGACCTTCATGGGGCTTCCTCTGGCAAACTTGGCGGTTTTTATTGCTATGAACTCGAAGAGCCCGCTTTCCTTGGCCGTATTGACGATTATCATCATTCCGATGAGCAGGAATATCGTGTCCAGGTCGAGATGCTCCGGCAGCTTCTCCCAGGGGACTATACGCAGGAACAGAACAAGGGCGGCACCAAAGAGGGCAGCGACGGTTCTGTGAACCCTCTCGCTGATTATCATCGCGTAGGTAAGTAGGAATATCCCGACCGCAATCCCTGTAATCAGTCCCTGCTCCATTTTCCCACCCTCTAGTAGACGATCACGGGCCTGTCAGTGTGCTGGACCACCTTGAGAACCACCGGGCTCACCGGGGACGTCTTGGTGACCTCGGAGCCATAGCTCCGGGAAATAACCAGGAGGTCGATGTCCTCGTCCTCAATCAATTCTATCACGTCGTCGCTCTTGCTCCCGATAAAGTACCTGCGCT
>WAOH01000221.1 GCA_015521385.1 Thermoproteota archaeon | reverse complement strand
GTCCAGCACTATGGGCCCCACCCCAAACCCGGCGTCCAGCAGCTGGAGCTGGAGGGGGCTCCACCTGACCACCCCCACCACCTCGCAGGAATAGTTCACCGGCTCCACGTAGGGAGGCTCCCTGAGGAAGACCGGTACCTTCATCTCCAGCACCCTATCATTCGATCCAGCCACCTTCATTGCCCTGTATATCTCCTCTGGAATCGCACACTCTCCCTCGGCTCTGGGGAGCCTTCCGGATATCACCTCGGGCTTGAGGACGCCGGGAAACCTCTCGAAGTCGAATCCGAAGACGTATATGGTGGGAAGGGCCCCTGAGTTTCCCGCACCCCTCCCGACCTGAGCCCCGCCGCTCCCATTTATCCTCCCCAACAGAGATGCGTCCAGCAGTACGTTGGACGCCACCTGCCAGTACTCCACGACCTCCACGCCTGAGGACTTCAGCGCTTCTTCCAGCCTCCTGGTGAACTCGTTATCGCTGGCCAGTGACTCCGCCGGGCTGGAATACTTGCTCCCCTCGGGGGGTGATTTCGCCGACCGCATGACCGACACGAAGCTGGCGCTCATCCTGCGGTACTCCTCAAAGGACTCCCTCATCGAGTTGGAGGTGGCCACGGAGGACGAGGAGACTATCGATACCAAGAGGAAGATGAGAAAAAGGGGGAACAGGGGGTAGACTTTGGCTGTGGGATTCATCTCAATCCCAGTATCCACAGACCTCGTACTTGACGGTGATCAGCAGGTAATCATGGTAATCTTTGAGATAAACCCACACATAGGGACTGCTCCACCTTGACCAGAAGTTGTATTCAGTGTTATAGCTCGGGAAATGGTCTAACTCTCTAGCATACCCATATAGAGCTCCGTTGAGCCTGTGGGGTCTCGAAGCAGTAGTATGGGGATATGCCGTTATGTAGTAGTATCCATGACAACTGTGAATTACCTCTGGCTCCACCCTAAGATCCGTCGCCTGTACTATTAGTACGACTGGCAGCACCAGCAGAACAATAGATGCGAAGGCAATCAGCCACTCCTTGCTCACAATTTCACCATGATATTTCCTAACCATTTTCTTATAAAATTTTCTATCTTAAGTCAGGAATTGCGCATATAACGATTAGAATTTGATTAGATGCGAATAGCACGATCTTTGATCACTATTCCCTTCACACGCGGGCTATTAGTTCCTCTGGGAACGAATTAATCAATTTATAATCGGTAATAACGGTTTTAAAATGAGAGAGATGGAGTGATGTTACAGAGATAAATTAAAAAGGAATTGAATTCCAGTAGATGCGATGCCAGTTCCCGTAGAGGAAGTGATCGATATCTCCAAGCAATACAAGAGCCCCCTATTCACTCACCTGTCGTTGAGGATCCCCAGCAGGGGCCTCATATTCGTTCACGGCCCCAATGGATCGGGGAAGTCCACCCTGCTGAGGATCCTGGCACTCATGGAACCTCCTGATTCAGGCGAGATACTGTTGATGGGCAGGAGGGTGGGGAGAGTCAGGGTCAGGGACTACCACATCTACTCCCAGTTCATATCCTACAGCTTCCAGGAGCCCAAGCTGCTGCCCCTGAGTGTGGAGGAGAACCTCTCCATTCCCACCAAGGTCTCCTACAAGAGGAGGGATGAGCTCCTGGAGCGACTCGACCTGTCACCCCTGCTCAAGAAGAAGGCGAGTAAGCTCAGCGGAGGGGAGAAGAAGAGGGCGGACATAACTAGGGCCGTGATGAGGGAAACCCCCCTGCTGATCATGGACGAGCCCCTGGCGTTCCTCGATCCGGAGTACAGGGGTCTGGTGAAGGAGCTGGTACTTGAGGAGGCCGGAAGGAGGGCGGTCGTTGTCTCCGCAACCGAGCCGGTGAGGGAGTTCGAGGAGGGCGCCGTCGTCGAGCTCAACACGTCGGACCTGAGGAGATGAGAGGTGTGAAATGGCTCTGGGCGATCCTGAGGGCGAGCCTCTCCTACCTGCTTTTGATCCTGGCCGCCACCAGCACCCTCGCCTTCCTCATCTCCTCCTCCTACGTTCTCAACAGGTCCGCCGAGGAGACCATTGAGAGGGCCGTGGAGAGATCGGTGGGCTTCGTGCTCATAGATGCCGATCTCAACGACACCCTGTTGAGCGAGATCCGCCGGTTGGAGGGGGTCGAGTTCATGCGCGAGATAAGGTGGCTTCCCTCCGAGCTGGACAACATGACCTTCAGGGTCATCGTGGCCGGAGACATCCCCCGTCAGGTGCTGCCAGACATGATAAGGGGGGACTATCCGACGAGACCCGGCGAATGTGCCGTGACCGAATCATCCTATCTCGACCTCCGGAAGCCTCCCCTGGGATCGATCCTGGAACTCAGATCCGGGAATTCGACCTTCGAGTGCAGGCTGGTCGGTACTTTCGCGGCGTGGGCCCTCTCACCTTACAGGGAAACCATCATAGCACACCTGGAGCCGGGCTCGGCGAGGAGAATTTACCTGCTGAAGCTCAGCCTCGGAAAAGTGGGCGAGACCTTGGAAAGAATCTTGGAGCTGCTGGACTGCGGAGAATGTGTCAGGTACGTGGGGGGATCAGAGGAATTCGCCCTTGACTTCCTCAGGTCGTACAGGGACCTGTCCCAGGTCCTGCTTGTCTCCCTCACGTCCATATCGGTGATCGGGCTTGCGTCGGTGGGAGTCATAGAGCTGAGGAGGAGCTCCTGGATCGCGGGCCTGATGGTCCTGCAAGGGGCGAGATGGTCCGGTCTGATGGCGGTGAAGCTGCTCCTCACACTGATCTTATCCTCCCTGGGCGTTGCCCTCGGCCTGCTCCTCTCCTGGGAATACGGAATCTACTTCGGAGAACTCGTGACGGGCAGGAGCCTGATCGACCTCTGGAGATACAGGTGGGACTATCTCATGGGTTCGGCCCAGTACTCCACTATGATCCCCGCCGCCCTCCTGCTGGT
>WAOH01000220.1 GCA_015521385.1 Thermoproteota archaeon | reverse complement strand
GGTCTCCACTCTGGGGAGATTCCTGAAGGAGGAGACCTCCTCTTTCTCGGTGGGGGGACCGGTCACCTCTACGGGTATGTTCATAACAGCCCTCCTGACCTCCTCGGGCTCCGAGTTGTACTGGAGGTGGGCTACCCTCTTGTACAGGAAGACCTCCTCCGTGTACCTCTCGATCTCCTCGTGTGTGGGAACGTACCTGCCCAGTCCGAGCCTCTGTCTTATGTAGTCGGCCATCAGGACGCTGATGGCTCCTTCAGTACCTCCGGCGGTCCTTATGGGCCCGTTATAGTAGACGGAAAGGTAGGCATCCCGACCCACTCCCTTTATGGCTACCCTGCTTATCCCCTCGATCGGAGCGGAGACCGTGGCATCCGTTATTATGGCCATGCCTACCCTCAATGCCAGTTCGGCCTTGTACTCCTCATCCCCCCCGACATCTATCTCGGGAGCCTCACCCTCCCTGGGTATTATCTCGGCTATGACCCTGAAAGCCGTCTCCACCTTGTTGTCCGTCTTCTCCAGCCAGTACTTGACCCTGTCCCCGAGGGACTTCACATCGAACAGCGCAACTATCCTCTCGTGGAGCTCGTTGGCGATCTTTATCTCGACATCCTCTTTGGGATCGTAGCCCGCGGCTCTGGCCCTCTTGGCGACCTCGAGCACCCTTTTCAAGCCCTCTTCTAGTGAGAGGAAGTAACCCTCGTCCACTGACATATCCAGATAAGGTGAACCACCGAGGGTATAAAGGATGGCCCGGCCCGTCAGGTCCACCCAGATACTTAATTTAGAAGTGAATGTCGGTAGGACTTGGGTGCTCTGAAATGGGAAGGAGAAAGAGGAGAACGACTTTACCCGTCAGAAGGAGGAGGAAATCCGCTTTCTTCAGGTGTCCAGTTTGCCAGCACAACTCCATAATGGTAGAGCTTCACGAAAAGGAGGGTAAGGCCGTCATCAAGTGCTTCAACTGCGGGTTGGTCGAGGAGATAGAGATGAAGCCCGGAGAGACTAAGGTCGATGTATACACCAGGTTCTTCGATTCCTACATAGAGAGGGCGGAGGGGGCCTGATATCACCCTTCCCCTATTACCTCCGGGACGAACTTGGGGTTGTCCAGCACCTTGGTCTCGGCATGAGCCCGCTTGAGGGCCTCCAAGTTCACATCTGTGAGTCTCCTCATCATAGCCTTGACGGCTTTCTCCGCGCTTTCAAGTCCGACTATGCCAGTAGCCTTGACTAGGGCCCCAACCATGGCGGAGTTGGGGACCGGTAGCCCCGCCACCTTCAATCCGAGATCCATGGAGATGGCGGTGGCGTCCACGGTAGCGAGCCTCCGAACCCTCTTGGGGAGGAATATCTCCGAGGGGTCCTCGGGTACGTTCATCACCACCACCGTATCGGGTCTGACGCCCCTCCAGGCAACTTCCAGATTGAGGAACATGGGATCCAGAAGGACCAAGATGTCTGGCTCGTATATCTGACTCCTCAACCTTATCGGGGAGCTGGAGACCCTAGTGAACGCCATCACGGGAGCGCCCCTTCTCTCCGCCCCGAAGAAGGGAAATGCTTGGGACCATTTACCCTCCAAGAAAGCGGCCTTCGCTACGATTCTGGAGGCGAGAACGGCGCCTTGGCCACCCCTCCCGTGCCATCTGATCTCGATGAGGTCGTCCCCCAAATCCGTTCCCCGGATTCTACGGGTGTAAACTTTTTAAAACCGTATTGCACCTCACCCTGATGCTAGTGTTCCCTTCCAGGGGGTGCTTATTTGGTAGAGTCTGAGGATGTTCCGGTCGATATCGATCTAGGGGAGGGAGCCGAATCCCCCAATCCCACCAAGGAGGCTAAGTCCTCCGGTGGGAAGTCATCTGGAAAGTCCTCCTCCAAGGCTAAGAGGACGACGAAGGCTAAGAAGGAGAAGAAGACTCAGAAGAGATCTAAGGCCACCAAGACCAAGAAGGCCAAGAAGGCGATAAAATACGATCCAACGGAGAATTTCATGGTGCCCAAGCATGAGATAGTCGGTGAGGATGAGAAGAGGGAATTGGAGAGGATGTACGGCTCCCTAGAAATGTTCCCCAAGATCTTGGTGACCGATCCGATAGTGATCAGGTTGGGGGCCAAGGAGGGAGACTTGATCCGGATACACCGTGAGGAGGGGTTCTATTACAGGTACGTGGTTAGTAGGAGTTGATTCTTACGATTATGTTGTGGGGGTTGTTTCCGTGTCGACCGTGAATGTTGGTGATGTGAATATCGATTTCTACCCCATAGTGAAGGCCTACTTCCGGGAGCGGAAGCTCTCTGACGTCCAAATAGAGTCGTTCAACCGGTTCTTGGAGAGGGGAATACAGGAGGTCGTGGACGCGTTCAAAGAATTGGAGCTAGTGGAGAACTACAAGCTGGTGCTCAGCAGGGTCTACGTGGGCAGGCCCGAGGTCGAGGAGTACGACGGTTCATCGCTTCCCGCCATGCCTAACGAGATAAGGCTCAGGAACGCCAACTACCTAGCTCCGATAGAGCTGGAGATAAAGGTGTACTCCGGAGGAATGGAGCTGAAGAGCGAGAGGGTGAGGATAGGCCACATACCCATAATGGTGAGGTCCAAGGGCTGCTACCTCTACGGACTGGATGAGAAGAGGCTGATAGAGAAGGGTGAGGACCCCAGGGACCCCGGAGGCTACTTCATCATAAACGGATCGGAGAGGGTGCTCGTCATCAGGGATGACCTGGCGCCCAACAAGGTGATAGTCGAGCAGACCACTGCTGAGAATAAGCCCTACTCGCACGTGGCCCAGATAGTGTCAGCCAAGGCGGGCCTGAGGACCAGGCTCTACTTGGAGTACTACACCAGAGACGGGACGATAAAGGCCTCCACGGGGGCCATAAGGGGAGTCCCTGTCGCCATGCTGTTGAAGGCCCTCGGGCTCGAGAGGGATGAGGACATAGTGGATGCAATATCCAGCGATGAGGAGATAAGGAACGAGTTCCTCTACAGCCTCGACGATGTTCAGAGACGGGCCGAGGAGGAAGGCACCGTGGGGATGCTCACTCAGGAGGAGGCCCTGGACTACATAGGCAGGAGGCTCGTGCAGGCGGTCCCCAAGGCGGACAGGGTGAGGTACGCCAAGGAGTATCTGAAGAACAACCTGCTCCCTCACATCGGGAACAGCGAGGAGGACAACATAGTGAAGGCCTACTTCCTGGCCAAGATGATAGAGAAGTTGCTCAAGGTAGTGAGGGGTAAGATCGCCCCCGACGATAAGGACCACTTCTCCAACAAGAGGCTCAGGCTAGCTGGAACCTTGATGCAGGAGGTCTTCAGAGACGCGTTCTACCAGCTAGTGAGGAGACTGAAGGAAAAGGCGGATGAGCAGCTCAGTAGTGGCGTCTATGACCTGGACGTCAGGAGAATCCTGATGAGCCAGAAGATGATCACCCAGCGTATCCTGAGGGCGGTGGCCACCGGAGCCTGGCCCGGAGGCGATCTGGGCGTAAGCCAGAACTTGGAGAGGACCAACTACATAGCCACTCTGCATCACCTGAGGAGGGTCAACTCACCCCTTCCGGCTGGGCTGCCCCTTCATGAGGCGAGGCAGATCCACGGCACCTCCATAGGCAGGTTGTGTCCCCTAGAGACCCCTGAGGGGACGAATGTGGGACTGGTCAGGAGCCTCGCGGTGTTCAGCGATGTGACCTTCGGGACCGATCCTGAGCCGGTGATAGAGATGGTCTTGGATTGGGGCGCCAAGCCAGCGGCCCAGGCCACGCCTAAGGAGGTGGGGAGTCTCACCCCCATATACGTGGATGGCAGGCTCATAGCGTTTACCGACAAGCCTGAGGATCTGATAGCTTTCCTCAGGGAGAAGAGGCCCGAGATGAGCCCGGAGATAAACTTCACTTACAACAGGGAGGAGAATGCTGTCTACATAAACGCCGACGCTGGCAGGATGAGGAGGCCGCTGATACCGGTCGACAAGATAGAGGAGGCGATAAAGCTCCTGCCCGAGGTGGAGGCCGGTAACGTGAGCTTCTCCGATCTCGTGAAGATGGGGGTCGTGGAGTTACTGGACGTGGATGAGGAGGAGTCCGCAGTCATTGCCTACAGCCTCAGGGAGCTGAACGAGAAGCACACCCACTTGGACTTCGCTCCCTACGCTATGTTCGGCGTCGCTGCCTCCCAGATACCTTACGCGGAGCATAACAACATACCCAGGGACATAATCGGCGCCAACATGGTCAGGCAGGGTTTGGGCGAGTACGTAGCAAACTGGAGGCTCCGGTTTGACTCCAGAGCCTTCCTCATGTTCTATCCACAGAGACCCATAGTGAAGACCAGGGGCTCCGAGATCACGGGTTACGACTACAGGCCCTCCGGGCAGAACCTCGTAGTCGCCCTCATACCCATGGATGGATACAACATGGACGACGCCCTGGTCATGTCTAAGGGCTCCATAGACAGGGGC
>WAOH01000219.1 GCA_015521385.1 Thermoproteota archaeon | reverse complement strand
TAGTGCTGGACGGCAGGTACCCTCCCCGGGAGTTCGGGGACTCGCTTCAATTCAGATTCGTGGCGATGGTTGATCCCGACAGATCGGAGGAGATCATAAGAAGGGCGAATGAGCACCCATTCATCAGAAGGAACAATCTGCATGTCTATCCTCTCACCTTCTTCACCAGAAAGGAGATATCCTCCGTCGGAGAGGATATTAAACGTAAATCGGTATCTCTCCTGCTAATCGGTACCCTGTCAGCCCTGCTGGTCGCTCCTCTAGCCACCTATCTCTTGCTCAGGGACAGGGTAAAGCAGTTCAGTCTGATGGCCCTGATGGGCGTTCCCTGGAGGTCGATACAGTCCAGAATAGTGCTGGCGACCTCGGCGATATCCCTGCTAGGGGCCTCCATCGGCCTGCCCTTGGGTGTGGTCCTGTCAGAGCTTATCACCGAGCATCTCACCCGGGGATTGGGCATTCACGCTCAACCCGGGATGTCGGGGCTGGGGGTCGCGCTCATCGCATTCGAGGTGGCCGCGGTGGTGGCGCTCACCTACGCTATGCTGGAGATGGCCGGTAGGTCGCATCCGGCCAAGCACACCTAGGTAGCACGCTGCATTGGCCGAAGTCCATGGAGAAGGGGGAAGTACACGAGGCCGGCGCGAAGTTGCCCCGTAGATTTATATCGGGAGAATCTCCTCTATCCGCCAATGCATCTCTGGCTACCTGAATGGATCATGCCTGTTGGACAAGTCACGTCAGCTCCCTAAGGACCCCCTCCAGCTCCCATATGCCATCAATCACCCTGAGGGCCCCGTGCTCCACCAACCTATCGTCGGGCTCCAGCCCGGTCCTCACCGCCACCGCCCTCACCCCGGCCCTCCTGGCCGAGTCCATGTCCACCCAGTAATCCCCGACGAATATCGCCTCCTCCGGTGACAGGCCGTGCTCCTCAAGTATCCTCCTGAGGAGGGCATCCCTGTGCCAAACGCCGTCGTGCCCGAGCAGGGTCCTGACCTCGTGAACGTAGGGGGCGAGGCCGAATTCCTCCAGCTCCCTCCAGACCTCCTCGGGGGGCACCCTCCTACCGGTGGTGACGACTATGAGGTACCTCCTCGACAGCCTCTCCAGCACCTCCCTGGCCCCTTCGATGGGCCTGTCCTCGGGGTGCCTCGTCCTGGAGAACCTCCTGGTGAACTCCTCCCAGAACTCGGCCCTGTCGCCCTCCACGAGCTCGTCGAGCCTGTCCTCCCTGAAGAGCTTCAGAAACTCCTCCCAGTCCAGACCACCGACCATCTCGCTGAAAACTGCGTGGAACCTGTGCAGGGTGTGCAGCAGGGTCTGATCCAAGTCGAGTATTATGGCCTTGATGGGCATCTCCATCCCCAATACTGAGATCCTTATTACGGTATCACCACTATTCGGGGGGATAGGGTGCGGAGGTGGCTTCCCTTCGTGGGCTCCTTTCTGGTGCCCGTAGGGGTGGCTGTGGGCAGGTTGGCATGGGAGCGTCCCGACCTCTTCCCTTGGGTTCCACTGGGAAATATCCTCAGCTTCCTCCTGATAGCTATAGGCTCGGCGTCGTGGCTCCTCCACATCTTCGCGATAGATTATGAGGAGAGGGGTGATGAGCTCCTCAGAGCGTTCCTGGTGTTCCTGCTCTTCTCCTACCTGATCTTTGACCTGATGGGCTGAGGGTGCGGGTGTCGTAGCGACCCTCCATACGATCATGTCCCGGCCCTCTAGAACGTGCTGTGGCCCTGATCAGCTCAGAATCCTCATCTTCACTCGATCGAGACACGTGATTTATCTGAAAGGGCAGTAGCCGGTGCTGTCCAGAGTCCGTTTTTCCAAGGGAAGATGTTAGGACTCCCAACCGAACCGGCATGTGGATGCGCTTAAAAGTTGATAGGGAGCTAAACCGGTTGGCCGGGGGGCGTTGAGGCGCCAGCCGTTTCTCGGTGAGGGAGTGGGTTCAGAGCCAGTAGATCCCCCCCGGCCCCTATGCACAGGAGATGGATCACCTCCGCAAGACTTTCGCGAGTTCCAGCGCCCGCCGCCTGCGATCACCTCGTTCACGCTAGCTGAAGATCTAGGAGGGAGAGAGTACCGCTCACGCGCGCTTCGCGTGGGAAGATCGTTGGCCGGGACCCGTCCAAAACTTGGTTGTGGGATGATGAAGTCAAACTAACCCTACTTTCCTTAGCAAAGGGAAAGGACTTATTGTCCCTGCACCCCTATGAGACCCCTTCTGGGGGCTCTGGAAGGAACTCGAAACATCTCGCGCCGATCGGCGGTCATGAACCCGGATCTCCGGTCCGGTATGAATGATCGAGGAGATAATATTTCTCACTAGGTTCTTCGCATGATGCTTCGAGGGGGAAATCACCCGATCTAGACATTTGAAGAATCGAATCCTCTGCCTTAGACCTTAGACCTGTTATTGATAGGTACTCAAGAATCATTCTCGCCATATATCGTCCAGTCAGCCAGCATATTATTAATATTCAATCCGCTAAGTCCGGCTTGGGCTTCCCAGTAAAATTGAGAATGAAATGGCCGTGAGTAACAATAAGTTATAAAGAGCGTAGCATTTATAAAAAATATTAGTGGAACTATACGCGAAGGTGGTAGATATACTAAAAGGGGTAATTGTTCTACGTTCCTTAGTACTGTTGCTAATACCATTAATTTCCGCGATAAGAGAGGTAGCTCCCCCGAACATAGAGCCAGAGACTATGCATGGCTGTTACGGCTTTTACCATGTATACGCGAACCCCTTAAAGCACAAGATACAGATAAAGATGGTTTTGGGACACCCTCTAAACGCCTACGCCCACGAGTTGTTTGCTTTCCCCCAAGTATCGCACAAGCTGTGGTCCCAATTCGGAGATCCCTACCTCATAGTGCATCTGAAGAACAATGATCTCTTCTACGGGATAGAGTGTGTACTATGAGGTATGCGGTACCTGGAACTAAGATCATCTTCAAGATTAGCGCGAGGAATCTCTTAATATTTTTTCTTTTAGTAACTTTAATAGGAACACTATCTTACACATCAATCTCCCTATCCCACGTTCTCGAAGCGTCTAGTGAAAGATTCTACGCTGTTTACAGAGGAACTGTGATAATAACGAGGAGCGGGAACACGGAAATGGATGAATCTCTTCGAAAAGGAGAGATATCAATATTGGAATATCTGGAATGGCGCAATCATATCATGGAGGAGGTCGCTAACATACTTAGATCCAATGGCTTCGAAGTGTATGAATATCGCCTCTCCATGATCGGTGTTTCTATATACCGCCCCCTCGATGAGCTGCCGCCCCACCTTAAGGAGGTGGTAGAGGAAAGAATAGAGCGAATTAGGAAGGAACTCGCCATCAGGGGATATAATGAAAGTGTAATCGAAAGTGTAGTGAAAAGAGAGGCTGAACTCGGCCTTCAGATAGTAGTGGACCTGGTGGGGATTCCGCAAGACCTCCCCAAGGAGTTCCTTCCGGCCATCATCAGGGGGAAGTATCCAGGAGGCGAGGTGGAGTGCGCTGTTTCCAAGTCGGTGTACTCCATCTTAAGGGAAATGGGATTTGAACTAGGAGCAGAGATCCCCCTGAGGATGATCATTTACTCCCACGACACGGACGGGATTAGAAGGAGGGAGATGAGGAGATCTTGTAAACTAGTCGGTGTCATTGGAGAGGATTCTTTTCTTCACCTCTTGGGCTCCCTGTCGGTGAACACGACGATGATGGTAACCGAGAGGGGTTTGAGATCGCTCATCGGGGATACGGACCGGCTGACTTCCCTGAACCTCTTGGCCATAGGTGATCCGGGGAACGTAAGTAGGGCCCTAGCAAAGGTAAACAGCATGGAACTGGTGAGGAGGAACAAGCTCTACCTAGTCCCCGCGACTCTGCTATGGAGGGGGGTCTCCGAGCTCAGGAGCAGGGCAGAGAGGGTCTCAAGCTCCCTCTGGATCTTGGGAGTAATGATGAACGCGATAATCCTTCCCCTCTTATCCCTCGTCCTCATCCGAGGCCTGAAGTTCGAACTCGCCCTCTTATCGATTATGGGCCTGGACTGGAAGATGTCCATCGAGAGAATCTCCTTGGGATGGGTCTCCGTGACGATTTTGGGATTAATCCAAGGGATAATTATCGGAGAGCGTCTATCTAGCCTGATAGCTCTTGAAATATCGGAGAGAATGCTCCTGCCTCTGATGGTCAGGTCCGTGGATCCCTCCCTTACCGTAGCATTTCTGGCCCTCACGGTAATAGCCACCCTCGCCAGCTCGCTAACCTACCTAGTAGCGATTGGGAGATACGCCGTGCACAAGGTCCTCTCGTAGCACCGTAATGCTCGACTAGGGGGATTTCTAGAGGTCAGACTGCGAAGCGGAGGGGGAGACCCCTTCAGGCATGTCAGGGCAGGGAAAACGGTGGAGGGAGGATTACATCGTCCATTCAGGGCTCCTTCAGAGCTAGCAGATGGTCTATCTCCTAAGATCTACTTCGTCTAGGCCCCAACTGCATGTTTCTACTTCACTGGCGCGCCCCACACCCTCTGGCAGTATAGGTGGTGATCCCTGACCCCGACTCTCCCGATTCCCCTACCCATCAACCGTACCATCAGAGTCAGTAGTTCAATCCGATGGTACAGACTAGAATCCCACGAAGGTCGGTAGGAGTCAGAGAGCATTGTGACCCGAAAGTATCTCTCATGTGTGCTCTTTAGGCCATTCCTGGCAGGACTGTTCACCGTCTTCTCACCGTGGGGTATTCACGCGGAATTGCGGTGCCCGAACTGTGAGCAGCTCCTGTATCGATCGAGCTGGGTCATCGTGACGGCGCGCCTACATTCTGTTGGAGATCACCGGTAGGTCTCATCCACGCCGAGCGCACCAAAGGGTGAATTACGGCGGAATCAAGCGTTCAAACCTGCGATTTCAGCTCCTCGGGTATGGAGCGATCCCACATCTCCCTGGCCAGCTTCCCCGTGTACTTGAACTGCCTCACTAGCGGCTCAGCCCTCTTCCTCCTCTCCTGATGCTCCTTCAGGAAGCTCTGCACCTTCTCTATGAGGTAGTTCTTGCACTCCCCACACAGGAGCTTGCCGGACTTGCAGTCCTCGTACCTCTGCAGCAGCTTCTCGTCATCGGGCTCGAAGAACATCTCCAACCACTTGAAGACCACGCACTTGTCCGGGTTGCCCCCCTTCTCCCTCTGCTCCTGAACCGTGGCCTGCCCCCCAGTTAGAGCGAACTTCCATATCTTCTTCCTCACGGTCTCGGGATCGTCCGTCAGGTAGATGGCCGTCTCGGGCATGCTGGCGCTCATCTTGCCCGAGAGCCCGGTGAGGGGTGGGAAGAACTTCCCGTGTATCGCCGCAGTCTTGTAGTAGCCGAGGCTCTCGGCCACGTCCCTCTGGATCCTCCAGTATGGGTCCTGGTCGATGGCAGCGGGAATCAGGCACCTCCTCCTCTCGAAGAAGGTCGGGGCAGCCTGGATTGCGGGGAAGAAGATCATACCTATCTTGCTGCTCTCGGTGAACCCGAAGACGGCCTTGGCGGTGGAGAAGGTTATCTTCTTGGAGATGGGGACGGCCATCTCGTATATCTTCGTGTACTCGCTGTCCTGGAAGATGAAGGTCCTATCTGGGTCGAAGCCCACCGCTGCTATGTCCAGGATGTTTTCGTAGGCCCACCTCTTCGTGTCCTCGAAGCTCAGCTCCGGCTTGAACACGAACTTCTCGTCGTCCGTCACCTGTATGTAGAGGTTCACGTTGAACTTCTCCTGGAACCACCTCGTCATGTAGAAGGGGATTATGTGGCCTATGTGCATCGGGCCCGAGGGACCCCTCCCGGTGTAGAGGAAGAAGCCTCTACCCTCCTCGTAGTCCCTCAGCACCAGGTCGTAGTCCCTGTGGGAGAAGAAGAACCTCCTCCTGAGGAATAGCGGCAGCTCGCTTCTGGTCAGCTCCCTCGTCTTCTCGATGAGGTCCTCGGTCAGGGGCTTGGTGCCGAACTCCTTTATCAGGCGGTCGTAGTCCACTAACCCCTCGACTTCCCAAGGCGTCACTCTGAACTCCTGCGGTGAGGACATGCGATTACCCTCCTTCAAATCAGGGCCAAAGGAGGTCACCTGTCATAGGGCCATCGTCCTGGAGGACCAATTTAAGGTTGACGAGGCGCCAGCCTTTTATCTGATGTGGGAGGCACCTCACGGTCGTTTCATGATAAGGACAGTCGCGATAGTTCTAGTGGTAGTGGCGGCCCTCCTGCTGATCGCCCTGACCTATTCCTCGGTGGGCGGACCCGAGAAAGCCGACGTGGAGGAGCTTCCCGTGGCCTGGCCTCCAGCGGAGGAGCTGCTGACTAGGTGGTGCAGCTCCGGGAGCAGGAGCGCCTCCGTCGAGGCCGCTCTAATATCGTGCGACGGTGAGTGCTACGCCCTCCTGAGGTACTGGGTCTTCTTCCCCGCGGATGTGGAGATCAGGAAGGAGATCCCCGTTAAGATAACGGAGGGAAGTGAGGTAATCCTCGAGAAGAACGTGACCTTCTTCAAGAGGCTTATGGACATGTACGTCCACACGCCCGTCCTGCTCCTCAGGGTGCCGGAGGGTGCCGCGGTCTCGGTGGCCAACGAATCCGTTGAGATCCCCGGCTGCTCCGAGCACAGGCTGGTCCCTCCCCAAGTGATATACACCAAGGGCATCTTCGCCAGCTGGAAGCAGCCCGTCGAGGGCCTCAAGTACGTCCAGTTGATGGATGGGGTCTACGCCCTGAACTGGACAGGCACGGCCAAGCTCTCGTGCGGGACGCTATCCATCTCCCTTAGGGAGCTCGGCAAGAACGAGCTGGCCATAGTGTCGGTGAAGAGAGGAGGGTGTGATGTGGTGGTCGGAGGGAGGAGGGCCCATCTGGGAGGGTGACCTCACCCCACCCGCCCGATCTCAG
>WAOH01000218.1 GCA_015521385.1 Thermoproteota archaeon | reverse complement strand
CCTCGCCACTAAGGACCCGGAGCGGGGTTCCCTAAAAACGACAGCCAGCCAAATCGGGTGCGATATTAGGAGAAAAAGTTAATTAATCACTATTGTTATTTTCCGTAGGAGTTGATCCTTTGACCTCTGGAAGATCCGCGTTGATTCTAGTGGCTGTCGTGGCCGTCCTGGCCGCGGCAGCCGTCCTCTACTCGATGGGAGGAGGACCGGAAAGCCCCATCCCCTCCACCGTCGCGAGCCCCAACACGGTGAAGCCCATCGGGGCGGCGACCATGACGCCGGTGTCGACTCCGACGGCTACGGAGACGGCGACAGAGGCCGAGGAGGGAGGGGCGACCACTACCGTTAAGGAGACCACAACCCAAGCTGAGGAGACCGAGCGCGTATTGAAAGAGGGGAGCAGGAGGACCAACCAGAGGGTGTTCGGCCTCATCGTCGCCAAGGAGGATCCCGATAATGCGACCCTCTACGAATTCGATCTCGTGGAGAGATCCGTCAGGAGGATCCTCAACGAGAGCCCAATATACTCCTTCGATTTCGACGAGGAGGGGAACCTCTACATCGCAGCTGATTACTCGATACTCAAGATAGACGGGGGCGGCAGGGTGAGCGAGGTGGCCGACCTGAAGGGGAGCGAGCTCTCGCCCCACTACCTGAGGCTCGGGCCAGGTGGCGATATCTACTTCTCCATCCCAGATAGAGGGATCTACAGGCTCAACGGGGACAGGCCTGTCAGGATCTTTGACGTAGATCAGGACTTCGTGGACGATCACCTGCTGGGCTACTGGGACGGGCAGTTCGCCCTAGACGGCGAGGGGAACATTTACTTGTCCACCGGCTGGTCCTTGGAGTCCGCCGTGATCAGGATAACTGAGCACGGTGAGGTGAAGCCGCTGGTCAGGAGGATGAAGTTGCCGACCGGGGGGCTGAGGTTCGTGGACGAGCTGAGCCTCAAACTCAGTGACGGGACTAGGGTGGACCTCAGCGGGACACTCATGTTCTCAGATGGCGAGGAGAAGATCTACTTCCTCGACTTCAGCGGGGAGAAGCCCGTCCTCCACTACTTGGAGTTACCCCCCGTAGGCTACTCCTTCATCTGGGACGTAGGTCTGGGGCCGTCCGGGTCCTAGACCCCTTTCTCCAGGCCCTCCCACCTAAACGATTTGGATCTCGGCCCGCTCACTAAAAAGGGCGATTCAGCAGCCGCCGCAGTTGTAGATCCACTTGTTCCCGCAGCCGTAGTGATCCACATCCAACCAGAGATCGACGCTTACCCTCGGTGGGAGTCGAAGTGCATCGAGACTAGCGGACACCCGACCCGGTTCATGAACTTGGCGTCGGCCCTGACCGATGCCGCCATCGATCCCTCGCCCCTGACGGATGAGGAGAAGAGGCACACCACGATGGACCAGGCGTGCTAGGCCTGAGATTTATCTTCCACGGAGGCTGCGTAACCCCGCGCGATAGCTCGACAGTAACTACCAGAGAAGAGATAGTTTCGGATGGCGTTGTGCAGAATTTTTGATTGTAAGAAGCTAAAGGTGAACGGAGGAGAACTTATCTTTAGACCGGCAAGCTCATTCAGCTACTCTCCTCCCTCCTTTGAGTATTAAGCAAGGCTCAACTATGGCTTTAACAAGGTTACTTTTTGGATAGGAGGCTCCGACTTTAGAAGGGAATTGCTCATTAAGAGGATTCCGTCCTTGAAGGTGAATGCTACCAGTTTGAATAAGAGCCATTACCGAGTGGAGATCACAGCGAACGGTACACCAGTCAAAGCAATTCTTCACTTTCAGGGGAAAGAGGTTCCTCTAAATGGGAGTAGAGTGGTGGGCTTTTGCTCGAGTAGTGGGAAAGTAGGGGTGATAGCCACTAGTAGAGGCTATGCTCCCACGTCATTCGAAGTGGAGGTGCCCAGTTGTCCTCGGAAAGAAGATATTAAACCACCTGAGACAGAGGAGAGGATTACCATCCCTCTCAATGGAACATCAACGACTTCCATCTCTACACTAGAAATAACTCACGTGAGGAGAGTCCTGTGGGTGGCATAGAGAGTTCTCTTAGACAGTTCTCTTGTTATAGTCATGATAGCAGTATTTGCGGTGATGTCCGTTGCTCCATATATTACAATACTGTCCAGAAGAAAAGCGCAACACCGAGGTGGATTCCGGGAAGAGATTGAAAAAATGAAGCCGTACAAAGAACAGGCGATCGATGCCAGTGCTGGATTGCCCGTTATTCTAAAACCCTATGACCGGTCCCACCTCCACGTAGCCCGAGTCCCTGACCATGTGCAGGGGGTAGAACCTGGCGGTGCTCCCCACCAGTTGGCCTATCTGGAACCCTATCACCACGGGCATCACCAGTATGACCCTCTTCTTGGCCAGAGGATGCAGGTTGCTCACCAGCTCGAGGAACTTGGCCACGCTCACGGCCACGCGGGGGAACTCGGAGGTGTCAAGCCCCCCTGACGCGTACTTGTAGATGTAGTCGGGATCCTTCCCGAACTGCCTCCTGTACATCACCTCCGGGTTCCTACCTATCAGGTCCACCGACGTGTCAACGGACTCCCTCTTCTCGACATCGTCGATGACCTCCATCAGGGGATCGTAGCTGCCCTCCTCCACGTAGGATATGAAGGCGTCAACGAGCCTGCTCCCTATCCTCCCGCTGATCAGGGTCCTGATCCTGGCCTCCTGATCCTGGGGGATGTCCATGGCCTCCCTGGAACCCGCCCTCCTCTTGCTCACGTAATCCCTTATCTGTTTCCCGAGTTTGATCACCTCCACCGAATCCACCAGCAGGCCTATCACGGTCGCGGCCAGACTCATCGCCATGGGGTCACCTCGACGATCTTCCAGCCCCGGTTTTAACGATGCCTGCCAAATATTTCATCCGGTGGTGGCAGGATGAATTCCTTTACCCGAGACACCCGAAACTGACCTGACCTGATCTGGCTCCTCGGTCGAGCAGTGATCCGGTCCCACCGTCCTGGTCCCGGCCTCGTTCAGGCCCTCACCTCGATGACCTGACCCACCTTGACGGCAGGATCGTGGGTCTGGACCACCACGGCTCCGCCCAGCCGGGGATCGTAGTGGGACACCCACTTGGTCGGGTGGTAGAGATGGGCGAGGGCCGAGTGCAGCCAGATGGGCCCCCTGCCCGATATCACCACGCCCTTGGTGGGATCGACGTCGGGAGCCATCTCCAGCAGGTGGGGGAGCTGGTCGGGAGTTATCGGATCCCCCAGCCGGAACTCGACCAGTGTGAAGTTATCGTACTCTTTCACCGAGAATTCCACCAAACCGATTCGCCCCCACAACTACATCGGAGAGATCCGTTATATCGTTAACCCATCACCCGCTTTACCAGCCACTCCACCCTCGTGAGATCCTCCTTTACCCTGAGGAGCTCTCTCACTGGCAGGGGCGTTAACCCCTAGGTTCTGATCGTCCGCGGCGCGACGAAGCCGAGAGAATCAGATCAAGTTCCTATCTCTATTTGAGGCTAGAAAAAGGGCGTATCACAGGCCTTTCACGTTCAAGGAGGATTAAGTGCGTTCTCCGTGGAAATGGCCATGGAGATCAGGGACATGCTCAAATCACTGGGTAGGGGGACTGATCCTTCGATCGTTGGTGCGGAGTGCATGATCCGTGTGATTCCGGGCCCGGCCGGGTAGTAAATCTTATATTACTTGCATGATTTGTAATACGGTGCAAACATGACATCGAATGGTGATGAGGCTAGGAAGGACGTGACCATAAGGGGAGTCGACGCGTTCCTCTACAATAAAGCGGCCGAGATAGCCAAGAAGACCGGGAAGACCATGGGGGAGGTCGTGAACGAGGCCTTGAGGCTCTTCATAGATATCACGGAGGGGTTGAGGGCTGGCATGCAGCCCATCTCCGAGGGGCTCAAGGAGGCGGGCAGGAGGGTCGACTACACCCTGTCGTCCATCAGCCCGACGGTCATATCCGATGTGGAGGAGCTCGAGGTGAGCAAGGAGGACCTGGAGCAGTTCGGGAGGAGGGTCATCTTCCAGAACGTGAGGAGGCTCGTCTTCCAGGACGACATCGATGCCGAGACCTTCGAGAGGTACGTGGCCCTGATAAGGGAGTGCGAGGAGGTCAGGCCCCCTAAGGGAGTGTCCAAGCTCCTCGTGCTGTCGAGGTGCAGGAAGGTGGGCAGGCTCGTCCCTCCCGACGGGGAGAAGTGAATCCCGGTGAACCCTCGATCCGTTCACCGACTTTAGCGGACGGTATGGCTCAGGGATCGGCAGCTCGGCCAGTCCCGCGGAGAACCTGCGTTGCGCTATCGCACAGCTCGATCATCCTCTCTGGGGCCGCGAGCGCGCCTCTCCTCACTCAATGATGAGCACCTGAGCACGCACCACTCCTCCTCCCGTGCCCTCAGCCCCAAACAGATGAGCAGTCCCAGCGGGAGTAGTACGCCCCAGTAGTAGTACTTCAGGACTTCCCACTTGGACTCGGTCATCTTAATCATCGCGTGCCTGAAGGTCTCCACATCCTTTACGTCCACGAAGGTCCCACCGGTCATCTCGACTATCCTGATGTAGATGAGCCTCACCGGTATTTTCCTCCCGGTGGGTTCCCCGCAAGGCCCTCCCTCTATTCCCCACGTGACTTCCTCCACGTAGGGAGGTATCATGACTGATACTACGTCAATCCTTACCCTCTCGCCGCTGTGGATCCAGAGGTCTTCGGCGGCAGAGAGGGGATCGCCACCACAGAACTCCACTCCGTCGGTTATGAGCACCACATGGTACTCCCAGCCATCCAGGGTGAGGTTCGAGAGGAGCCTGTCAACCAGTCTCAATGCACCAGCTATTGGGGTCTGGTTGTCGGGTTCCACCCCCTTCACCGTGTCCACCAACCTCTCTGGAGGGCTGCCCGGTGGGAGCTCGACCCTAATGTCATCGCAGTCATAGAAGACCACCAGGCCGACCCTGTCCTCCTCGCCTAGGGCTGTGGCGAATCGGGAAATGGCGTCCTTGGCCGCGTCCATCTTCGAGATGTTCTCGGGGTAAAGGCGTTCTCTCATGCTGACAGACGCGTCCAGAATGAGGATGTATGATCGGGGCCTCTGCAGGTAGCTCACGGTGACTATCAGGACCACCCAGACGACCAGGAGAACTATGAGGGTCCTGATGAGACAGTCCTTCAGGTTCATCCTCCTACCTCCGCGACCCGGGAGCTGAACGGATGAATGTCGCTCAGCTCTAGGCCGGAGATCAGCACCACGACGGTGAGCGGCGAGTCATCGGACGGTTGAACGGAGTAGCCCACGATCCCCCTGCCGAGCCTCTTCTCCAGCTCCCCCTTCGCGGCCCAGACGTACAT
>WAOH01000217.1 GCA_015521385.1 Thermoproteota archaeon | reverse complement strand
GGGCTCGGAGATGTGTATAAGAGACAGCTTGAGGAAGGCCGAATCGTACAAGCCCCTCTTCAGGATGACGTGTCCCATGGCCAGCAAGAACGCCAAATCAGTTCCAGGTCTCAGCGGGACCCACACGTCGGCTATTGCCGCGCTCTCACTCAGCCTGGGATCCAGCACCACAATCTTAGCCCCTCTCTTCTTGGCCATGGCGAAGGTCGTAGCGTACGGGACACCTAAGCTTCCAGCTAGGTTCCTCCTCAGCAGGATTATGTACCTCGCGTTCTCATGATCCGCCCTTATGTGGGGGTGACCCCCCGCACCTATCGTAATGGTCCATGCGAACGCCTTGGGGAAGAAGCACATCGGAGGGGGACTTCCGAGGCCGTTGGGGGAACCGATCATCTTGCCGATGCCCACTACGAAGGGCTTGTAGAGGGCGCACGGCAGCCAACCACCACCGCACGCGAAGGTCTTCGGATCCTCCTCCTTCCTCTTCCTCAACACGTTGGCCACGTACTCCAGCGCCTCGTCCCAGCTCACCTCTTGGAATCCTTCCCACGTACCCCTCTTCCCCTTATCGGTTCTTATCATAGGCGACTTTATTCGGTGCGGGCTGTACAGCCTCTCGATGCCGGACTGCCCTCTGGCACATATCTTCCCCAGGCTGTGAGGGTCTTTCGGATTACCGTAGATCTTTACAGCTCTCCCATTCACCACCTTGACTTTTATCGCGCATCGGTTAACGCACATGGTGCATATGGAGTTTACGTACTTCTCCTCACTCACGGGACTTGCCGCCTTCAGGGTCCTGAAGACGTACTCATTGGTACCGTATAAGGCAGCGATTGCACCCGTTGCGGCTGCTAACTTGATAAACTCTCTCCTGTTTAACGAGATCATACGTATCACCGGGGATTGACCCCAACGAATGGAAAGGTGCGACATGTTTTAAATTTAACGAATATTCATATGTTATCTCGTGAATGACAACGTGTTATTTGACCCGTTATCTCCCCGACAGGAAGTTAATGCTGTATTTCGGCGATATGTGTAAATTATGAAAACAGAAAAATATAACCATAATTTTGGAAAAAGAGAGAAAAAATAACTATGGATTTATCCCTTGCATTCGGTCGCGCAGCTGCCGATGGCCTTCAGGGAGTTCATGAGGATGGCGAGGCCCCTCTGGACATCTGGGTCCCTTAGTCTGGATATCATGCCAGTGAGGGTTACTCTGTCCTCCTTCTCGATGGCCTCAGCTAACTTCTCCAGACACTCTGGGGCGCCGAGGAATGAGGTCGAACCCAAGAGTTCTGCCACGGCCTTGATGGTTTCCTCCTTGACGAACCCCCTCTGCAGAGCCATCAGTGTGAACAGGACCCCGTACAGGTCGTCGAGCAATCCGGCTTCAGAGAACAGTTCCAACTTGCTCAACAGCGCGTCCATCCTATCCAAGAACTTCTCGAGCTTCTCAGAGTTATCTATCAACTTCTCTAGCTTCTCAACCTTCTGAGGATCCGATAACACATCTTCCAACCTCTTATCAGCCATACGATCTCCCCCACAACCTCCTTCAGATCATTCCGGTGAGGATGCACCTCCAGTACATCTTGTTCATGGCCAGCTTCATTGCGTGTAGCACCCAATTGGGTATGAGGCCCGGCGGCACGTCGTAGAAGTAGCTGGAGACCTGAGCCGAGGCCTTCCCCATACCGGTCTCTATGACGCAGAAGCTCTGACCATCGAAGATCTCCTTGGTTCCCTGCCCTGAGATCTCGACTGCCAGGTTATGGGCTAGTGTGGCGGCCTGGAAGTGGGCTATAACTCCTGTCTTCGGCGTTGGTAGGGCTGTAGCATCCCCTATGGCGAAGGCGTCATCATACCCCTCTATATTCAGGAAGTGCTTATCCACCGGGATCCATCCCTCGTCGTCCCCTATGCCGGAGTCCCTCACCGCCTTAACGCCCTGCTGAGGTGGCGTCAGTATCAGGAGGTCGTAGTCGAGCGAGTCCCCCTCTAGGGAATTCACCACCTTCCTCTCAGGATCCACCGAATCCACCGAGAAGAAGGTGACGACCTCTATACCTCTCTTCTCCATCTCCTCCTCTATGACCCTGTTGAGCAGGTGCGGAGCGTAAGCCCTATCTATGGGCGATACGTACTTCATCTCTATCTTGTCCCGCACTCCTCTCTTCCTGAACAACTCTTCCGCCAGGAAGGCGATCTCCAGTGGGGCTACTGGGCACTTGTAGAGGAGGCCCCCGATCCCGACGATCACCTTCCCCTCCTTTATGGAGAACAGCTTCTCCCTGAGCTTCATTGCGGCCTCATAGTTCCAAAAGTGATCTACTCCCTGCTCAAATCCCGGAATCTCGTCCGGGTTCAGGGTAGAGCCGGTGGCAATCACCAGATAGTCGTACTTCTTCTTCGTCCCGTCAGCCAGATCCACGGTCCTGTCGTCCAAGTCTATCTTCATCACTTCGCCTTTGGTGAATTTTATTCCCTTCCTGAACAGTCCCGGTCTTCTCCTAGATATGTCCTCTTTCTCGGCTTCCCCCGTCGCTATGAAGAGGAACCCCGGCTGATACCAGTGGACATCGCTCTTGTCAATGACCTCGACCTCCACTTGGCTGGCTGGTAGCTTCTTCACCAGCCTGTTCGCTAGAATTGTACCACCGTCTCCTCCGCCCAGAATCAGTACTCTCTTAGGCATGGCTAACACCTCTCAGTCCCCCAAGAGTCAGGGGGAACCTGTTCTCCCACCTCAGCTAAATTAAAAGCTTCTTAACTGAACGCATGTGGAAATTTACAAGGCAAAAGTAGTGGGGGAGGAGGGGTCACCTAGCGGTGACCTTGATTAGGGCCCTAATGACCCCGCCCTCCTCCGTGATACTCAGAAGCTCATTCCCAGTCCTCTTCACCCACGCCTCAACGTCCGCCTTGAACCCGGCGTCAGTGGCCAGTACCTCGATTATATCCCCGTTCTTTGCCTTCCTGTAGGCCTTTATGAGGCTAGTGAGAGGACCGGGACACGCTACACCCCTTGCATCAACGGTTATGGTCGGTTGAACATCTGACATATGGATCACCTCACACGAATATTACCTCGTAGTCGGTCATCTCCGCTAAAAAGGTTGCGGCACCAACGACATCGTCCACTATGGGGTCTACCTGATCCTTGGAGAAACCCATGGCTTCCATGGTCATGGAGCAGACCATTATCTTCACATCTCCCAGTTCCTTAGCCTCCTTGAGCATGTCGTACCAAGAGGGGGCGTTCATCTTGGCCATTCCCTCGAACATCTTCTGCGCCCAATCGGCGAACTCCTTCGGCACCCTAGGTTCGGGCTTCTCCTTCATGAAGTAGGGGGTGGCAAAGCTTGTCACGAATATCCTAACTGGCATGTCGTAGTTCGCGGCCGTTTGAGCCAGGACGCCGGCCAGCATGAGGGTATCGGCTCTACCAGAATAGAGGACTATTCCTAATCCCTTGGACATGGGACCACCGCATCCACATCGTCGTTAACGATTTTAAGTTTACGGTGGGTGCGCCCATGCCGATGTCGTTCTACTCATTCACCGTGATAAATAACCTTCATTAACCCAACGGGGGATCTCGGTGAAATTAGGTTGGTAGAAAAAGGAAATATTGATCACGAAGAGGTGTAAGTGGATAAGGATGGACCTGAAGGCTGTCAAGTCCCTGTTGGAGAGTAATGCCAATAGGACTTGGAATCCACTGGGAATTAAGGAGTCCTATTGCGGTGAATGGGCTGAGGGCTTGAACCTCCCGAGGAGGGGAGAGAACCTCCTCTACACTGGATGCCTGTACCAGATGATCCCCTACATAGAGATGTTCTCGAGCATGCTCAAGAAGCTCGAGAGCATGGGCCCGACGGTGTTCCGCCTGGCAATGGGGGTCAACAGGCTGGCTGGCTCCTTGGGCATAAACACCACCTCCCTGCTCGGCATCACCATATCGAGGAGCGAGAAGGAGAGGTACTTCTCCATCCTGAGATCCATCGTAAAGTCGTTGAAGGAGGTTGGAATGGAGTTCGCTTACATGAGGGACGAGCCCTACAACGGGGTCCTTTATCACGACCTGGGGATGGATGATGTGTTCGAGAGGCATGTGAAGAGGCTGGCTGACAGGCTGAGGGAGACAGGGGCCAAGAGGATCATAACCGTGGATCCCCACACGACGTACATGTTGAGGTACCTGATCAATGAATTCGTCGAGGGCTTCGACGCTGAGGTCGTTCACTACATGGATCTGTTGATTGAGAGGGGTTATGAGCCCAACAGGAGGGGACCGGAGAAGGTGGCCATCCACGACCCGTGCTACCTAGCTAGATGGAACGGCCTGATAGATCAACCTAGGGAGCTGCTGACCAGAGCGGGTGTGCAGGTCCGCGAGCCCGAATTCTCCAGAAGGTTCACCGGATGCTGTGGGGGGCCAATTGAGTCCCTGCTCCCCTCTCTGGCTTCGACGATTGCTGTTAAGAGGTTGAGAGAGCTCAAGGAGACCGGCAGCGCCGACGTCGTGGTCATGTGCCCCATATGCCTGACCAACTTCAACAGGGAGGCCCGTGAGGTGGGAGTGAAGGTCCACGACATAATGGAGGTGATAGGATGAGCGGACTGGCGGAGGTGAGCGCCCTACTCAGGAAAGCGAGCGAGGACCCCGTGCTCAGGACCGCCCTTGACAGGGCGATAGCCTCCTACTGGAAGAAGAGGAAGTCCGTGATGGAGAGGTACCCCTACGTGACTGAGCTCGCGAAGGAGGTCAGGAAGATAAAGGAGTGGTCCATCGATCACATGGACGAGCTGGTGGAG
Source organism: Thermoproteota archaeon (assembly GCA_015521385.1). Classification (GTDB taxonomy): domain Archaea; phylum Korarchaeota; class Korarchaeia; order Korarchaeales; family Korarchaeaceae; genus Korarchaeum. Next base: position 951 of record WAOH01000217.1, on the reverse strand, counting down.
AGGGCCGTGGAGAGCGTGGAGAAGTCGGGAGGCAAGGCGTACATAGCCGAGACGGCGGAGGACGCTAGGAGGATAGTAGGGGAGATAGTGGGCAGCGGGAAGACCGTGATCAAGGCCAAGAGCATGACCACCGAGGAGCTGAAGCTGAGGGAGTTCCTGCAGGGAAGTGGAAATGAGGTCTACGAGACCGACTTGGGGGAGTTCCTCGTCCAGTTCCTTGGTCCGAAGCCCATGCACTTCATATCCCCCTCGATACACCTCACCAGGGAGAAGGTGGCCGAGTTCCTGAGGGAGTTCATGGGGGTAGAGGTGGACAAGGACGATGTGGAGGGGATGGTCGCCCTAGTCAGGAGGTTCCTGAGGGACAAGTACTTCAACGCGCACGTGGGCATAAGTGGCGCCAACGTGTTCGCCGCTGACTCCGGAGCCACCTTCCTGATCGAGAACGAGTCCAACATAAGGCTCTCCATCTCCCTACCCCCCAAGCACGTGGCCGTGGTCGGCATGGAGAAGCTGGTGCCCACGATGGAAGACGCGTGGAAGGTCGTGGAGGTGATTAGCAGGTACGGGGGCTACAAGGTCACCTCCTACGTGAACACCGTGATGGGGCCGGCCAAGACCGGTAGAGGGGACATAGGGCCCGACGAGTATCACGTCATATTCCTCGATAACGGCAGGAGGGAGGCCTCCAAGGACCCCATCCTCAAGCAGACCCTCTACTGTCTCAGATGCGGGGCCTGTCAGTACCTGTGCCCCGTCTTCGGGGTGGTAGGGGGCTACTGGGCCGGACTCAACTCGGCCTACTCCGGCGGGATAGGGGTCATGTGGGAGTACATAACCGAGGACAAGGAGACCGCCACCCAGCACGCGTTCGCCTGCCTCCTCTGCGGCAGGTGCATAGAGGCCTGCCCCATGAGCATAAACCAGCCGGAGGTCCTGAGGGAGATAAGG
>WAOH01000216.1 GCA_015521385.1 Thermoproteota archaeon | reverse complement strand
CGGACCAAAAATTTAACGTTTAGTCCCCAGCCGGGGCACGACCAAGCTAGCCTCCGGTAGGACCGCTACCTTGCCGCCTACCCTAGCTAGGGCCTCGTCCAGTGCCTCCTGGGGATCGGAGAAGGGTCTGAACCCTATCCTCTCGAGGACTTCCGGGTCGAGATTCGTCACCGCGTAGACCTCCGCCTTCTCAAGGAGCTCCACTATCTTCGCCGACTTGTGGTACCCCAGCCTGTAGTTCCTCCGGACGAGGTCCTTGACCTCCTCCCTGCTCCTCCCTGCGAGGAGGTCGTAGAAGTTCCTGGGGCCGATGCCGTCCCAGCAAGGGGCGACCAGTATGACGACTCCCCCCTCCCTCACGAGGGGCTTGGCGGCCTCCAGCGCCTTGTGCGACTGGTAGAGGTCTATGCCCATCTCTCGAGGAGCCACGGCAACAACTATGTCGGCTTTCTCCGGCAGCTCGACCGAGTACCTGTCCTCCACCTCCCCCACCAGCGAGTAGAAGGACTCGAATATGTCCCCGGACCTGGCCGCCCAGGCCCTGCCCTCCCCTGTGATGGCAACGTTGAGGGCGAATATCCTCACCCTCCCCGCCACCCTCTCGACGATCTCCTCCAGATCCTCGTGCAGGGGGTTACCCCTCAGCCTGCCCAGGGCGGCATCGGGGAGGAGGGCCATCCTGTGGTTGGCCTCGACGCACTCGTAGGCGCAGAGCCCGGGAGCGATGCTCTTCCTCCCGCCCGTGTAGCCCGCGAAGTAGTGGGGCTCCACGGAACCCAAGGTGACGACTAGGTCGCTCCTGAAGACCTCCGAGTTTATCAGGATGGGGGTTCCCCTAGCTGTCTTACCCAGATCGATGAAATCGCTACCCTTGGAGTCGTGGTACGTCGTCACCTCCCTCAGCCTCCCGTAGTGGTGGCCCAGGATCAGCTCCCTGTACTCCCCCTCGGTGGGAGGCCTGTGGGTGCCAGTGGCTACTATTATCCTGACATCCCCCTTGACCCTCGGGAGGACGTGGTCCAGCATCCTCGGCGTGGGAGTGAGCCTAGCCGAGTCGTTCACCACTATGAGCACGTTGGAGGCCTCGATCTCCTCCAAGCGATCGCTGTTAACGGGGGAGTCCAGCGCCTCCTCCAGCATCCGGTCCATGTCCACGCGAGGGGGATCCCGTATCCCGTAAACCCCCATCAAGCTCTCGTCCGGGATCTCCAGGTGGATGGGCCTGTGCCCGTAGAGTACCCTCACCCTCCCCACAGGATCACCCCCAGCGCGAGGGAGATTACGATCGAGAGCAGTGAGGCCGGCACCAGGTACCTGTAAACCCCCGAGTACCTGCCTCCGTAGTGCTCGAGCGTCAGTATGAGGCAGAGGTGCACGGGGGAGAGCATCACCCCTATGTAGCCCCCAGTGTATCCCACGAGGAGGGCCAGATCGTTGATGGAACTTCCAGTGCCCAGCACGTTGATCAGGAGGGGGAAGGCCGTGCCAGCGAACACGAACTCGCCCGCGGTGGTGGCCCCTATGACGAATGGGAGCGTGAACACCACCGGCAAGATTGGGATGCCGTGGGATACCATGAAGCGCAGGAGGGCATCTGCCGAGCGACTGTCGAACACGTACTGCCTGTACATCATCACGGCAACTATAACGATCAGTATCTTGGGGGAGAGGGCGAACTTCACGCCCTCCACCACCTTCTCCCTCGAGGGCCTCGCGTATATGGCGGTGGTCACGGCCGTGATCAGCAGGGCGAACTCCACAGGAAGCCTGATCACGAAAACCAGGATCACGATGAGGAGGAAGGGCCATCCGGCCAGGAGGAGCTTCCACCTGCTTTCCACCCTCTCGACGCAGCTCTCGGCCCTCCTCCTCAGCAGCGGGTACGAGATGAGGAGGCCGGCCGCTATGGTCCCTATCGCCGCGGGGAAGGTGGACTCTATCACCCTCACTATGGGCGTGTTCAGTATCACGGCCGTGAGTATGAGGGCCTGGAAGAGGGGCCACACCGGGACCCATATGTGCCTGAACCAGTAGTTGAGGAAGGAGGCGAAGTCGCTGTCGAGCCCCTGCCTCTCCAGGTAGTGCTCCTTCAGCATCATGGCCGAAACCAGGGCACCGCCCGGCATGGGGATGAGGCCGACCAGCGAGGGAACGAATATGGAGGCGAAGTTGCAGCTCAGGCTGGCGAACAGTCGAACCATCTTGTCCAGTATGCCAGCCACCTTCATCATGTAGGAGAGGAAGAGCGCCGAGAAGAATGCTATGAACAGCTTCAGCGTGGAGTAGGTCAGGATCCCCCTGATTGTGGAGTCGAGCATCCCAGCTCCCAGTGTGAGCAGTCCAAACACTAGTGTGGAGGCCATTATCGCAATGTGGACCTCCTGTTTTCTTGCCAAGAGTCCCACTAGCACAGCTACTGAGATGACGAAACTCACCACGGGATCAACCATCGGCTCTCCCAGCCTCCAGATAGAGTTTCTTAAAATCATTGATCATGCGCGCCTCCGAACAGCACGCCCCCACGCGACTTCCAGCGGGCTTCCTAGCGACCTCCCTCTCGGACGGTCCCGTTTGACTTTACGCCGCAAAAATATATTCCGGTAAGTCGCCCTTCGTCGGAAATACCTGCATGCAATCCCTGCAGTCGTGGATAATGAATTGAATTTTAACGGGAATTTACGTCGATATACGCTCATGAAAGAATTTTCTGGTTAAATGAGGTTCCCGTATCGCCGCCTTT
>WAOH01000215.1 GCA_015521385.1 Thermoproteota archaeon | reverse complement strand
CCCTAGCCAAGGCGCACATCCAGTTCGATGTGGTTCCGGTGGAGACGGCCACCCCATCCGACCTGTCTCGATACGACATCCTGATAGCCCCCGAGGTCAGGGTGCTGAGCCGCGAGGCCAGGGAGCTCCTGCTCGGGTACGAGGGTAAGTTGCTTGTAGTGGGAGAGCTGGGCAGTTTGAACGAGGTGGGAGAGGAGGTGGAGGGGCTCGAGATAGGCGAGAGGTTCACGCCGAGGTCGGTGTCCTCCCTCCAAGGCGCTGACCTTCCGGAGGGGGTGTTCGCGGAGCAGTTCGGGGACGGTTGCGAGGTGCTCTCCTTGGTGAACGTGGGTGGTGTGAAGGGGAAGGTGACCGTGCCGAGGGGATGGGTGCTCTACTTCGATTCGCTCACGGTCGAGCCAGCTTCGGGCAGGGTCGATATACCCGAGACCTTCCTGCTCCTCTTTACGGGGGACGAGGGCGGAACTTCCAGGCCGGAGAGGGCGGCAATCACGGCCTTCGGGGTTGACAGGTCCATGAACGCCGACATCATCTCCGCAATGGGGGCACCCTTCACGGCATCCGGGACCGTCATCAGGCTGGGCGGGCCGGCCGTCGATCCGAGCTGGTCGGCTGGCGGGGATGTGGAGTTCATCCGACGCGATGGCGTGTTCGTGGGCATCAGGGTTGGAAATCGGACCCTCACGCCGGTTTTCGGTGAGACGGACTACTCGCTGATAGAGAGGACGAGGTGCGGCGACCTGACGTTCTACAGGGTAGCTGGCGTGACGAGGTACGGGACCCGGGCGGGGCTGCTATGGCTGGTGAACAGGGGGGTCAGCGCGGGACTGACCCTCCTGAGGTGGACCGACGACGGTGACGGCGTGGTGGAACTGGACGAGATAAAATTGGAGATGGGTTCGGGGGATGGGAGCTCCTAGCTCTTCCCCCTCCTCAGCATCTTGGGGAGACCCATTAGCCCCTCCTTCAGCACCAGGTTCAGGATCAGGAGGATTACTAGGATTGCCAGGACGCCCATGAGGATCGGATTACCTCCGAACCCGCTCGACGGGAGCCTGTAGTAGATCTTGGTGTTGCCCCCCTCCGTGGTGACCGAGATGTCGCTGGCCGACTCGGGGAGGTGTATCGTGATTATCATGTTCTTCTTCCCACCCATGGGCATCGGGAGCGTCTTGCTGAAGACTAGAGTGTTTCCAGCCCTGGTGGTCAGTTTCGCGTCACCCTCCATCGTGAAGACCCACTTGTCCATCCTCTTGGCGGTCATCCCCAGAGCTACGTAGCTGGCCGTTACCCTCCTGTTAGCGTCGTCGAAGTTCACCGTCAGGTTCTCGAGCTCCACATCGGTCTTGTCCATCTCTATGAACCTCTTGAACAGGAAGGGCAGAGGATACTGCTGCTTCAGGGTCAGGTAGCCCGTGGCGGTGGCCTTGACCACCTCGTCCACCTTGACCAGGCCGTTCTCCATCACTGTCATATTCAACAGATCATCTATCTCCAGCTTTATCGGGAGCTCTATCCCCTTAATAGGCTGTCCCAGAGCTATGGGCTGAGCCTCCACATTGAGCGAGGTCCACGAGATGAGTAAAGCCAAGATCAACAGCATAACCCTCGTCTTCACCGCCATCTTCCTCACCCTCCTACCATCATGGGGTAGAACGTACTAGCCACCCTCTCCCAGACGGTCCTCGCCGTTCCATCGTCCCAGTAACGTTTCTCCGCTTGGAAGGACAGGTGTATTCCCGTTCCTCCGCAGAGGAGGTAGATCTCGTTGCTCATCCAAGGCTGACCCTCGTACTCCCAAGCGTAGGATGCCACGATGTAGGGACAGGAACCTATCTGCCCCTGCTGCATCCCTATCCTCTGCTCCTCGTAGAGGGACTCTATGTACGAGACGTAATCACCTAAGGACCCTTGGAAGGGAGTCCAGGACACGTAGAGGATCATCCCCTCGTCCTCCGGATACGTCCAGCTCACGTAACTTCCCTCATCGTCCGTCCCGCCGTCCTCGCTCCAAGATGCCGGGTACCTTACCGAGAAGTAGTTGTTGGAGTAGGTCCTGAGTTCGCCTCCCAACTTGCTGATCACCGCCATTATCTTCTGCTTGATCCCCTTCCTCTCGAGTATGTCCGGCGGCAGAGGCGGAAGTTCCGGTGGAGTGACTCCAGACGCCTGCCATATCTTCACGCTTATCGGGATGTAGGGGCCCTTGCTGAACTTTTGCTGCCAGTTGTATACGGCGGTCTGCACGGCCTCCTTGAAGGTGGCCCCTTGGTTCAGGGTAGTCGTCTCGATGGGTATCATTGACCCGCTCTGGGGTAACCTGACGATGGGGAAGGCGTGACCGGGTACCAGCATGATGTAAACATCTGTGAGCCCCTGAGCCGCCACCAGGCTCGCGTACATTATAGTCAGGTCTATGCAGGTCCCCTCACCGTCCAGTATCGTGTCCCTCGGGAATTTGACGTATTGCGCGAATTTGCCTGTCCAGAAGCCCTCCGGCTCGGTCTTGTACGTGATTCCCCTGATCAGGAGGGCCTGCCATATGCCCTGCATGGTCTTGAGGGCCTCCTCATCCGACAGGGAGGCCCCCGCTCCACCGGCCAGCTTGTTCCCCAGATCGGAGAACTCCCTCACCACCGGGTCGGTGGGGGTGACCCAAGCAGCCAGCAGAGGGGAGTTGCTGAACACGTCGGGGAAGGTCAGCAAGGATTCCTCAGCTGGTATGGAGGAGTACACTATATCGTGAACGCCCAGAAGCTCTATGTCCTTGCTTTGAATCACCTCCTCGGTTCTCCCATTCTTCTCATAGGTCACCTTTATGTACAGCTTTGTGGGGACGGGGGAGGTGAGCTCCGCGACCTTCTTCGGCAACTTGGGATAGTAGGTATCGACCACGGCACCTCCCGGCGGTATCTCATCGTACTTCGTCGGGGTCGACCAGGAGGTGTATCCCTCTATGTAGTAGCTCACCTCGACATTCCTCACGGGAACATCGCCGGTGTTCCTCAGGACCGTCTTGGCGACCCAGAATTTGAGGCTCGGCCTCCCGTACACCTTGTAGGCCGCGGATATTATCTGCTCCTTGTGGTGCACCTTGATGTCGAGCTTTGGCTCGCCACCCAGGGCTGACGCGCCCGTGAAGGTCAGGACTCCGACCACGACTATCAGGACGAGGAGAACTAGGCTAATCAGGTTTTTCCCCGAGATCGACATGAGCACCCATCTTGTCCGCGGTTCTTTCAATTAAAATTTACGCCGTTTTGGCCGCGAAGGTCAATATAATCATTAGTTTTTATCTTCACAAGCTAGGTTATAAAGCGATGTTTCCCTTCGTCGAATTTTGAAATCTGAACTCGCCGATTTAGAGCTCGGACGGGAAATTTGAGATCCGGGGTCGGCCCACTAAATGTAAAAACCCTTTAATTCTCCAGCGGTTACCTCGCGCGAGTCACGATGAGGATAGCGGTCGTGGGAGCCGGCTTGATGGGAAGAGCTGCAGTGCTTGACCTGGCTGACGACTACGTGAGCCCTAACGTCGAGTCCCTGCTGGTGGCTGACATAGACGGCGAAAGGGCGCGCCGGGTGGCTGAGGAGGCGATGGGTCTCACCTCGCACAAGGACGTGAGGTACGCCGAGCTCGACGCCACCAAGCTCGATGAGGTGATCTCCGCCCTCAGGGAGTTCGATGCCGATGTGGTGCTCAACGCGGCACTTTACACGACCATACCGGTCGTCATGAGGGCTGCTTTGGAGGTGGGAGCCCACTACCTCGACTTGGGGGATGATGTGGAGACCCTGCTGGCCCAGAGGGAGATGGACCACCAGTTCAAGAGCGAGGGCCTGATCGCTTTACTCGAGATGGGGGGTAGCCCGGGGCTCATCAACGTGATGGCAGCCAAGGCCGTGGGGGAGCTGGATGGGGTCGAGACGCTCCTCCTGAGGGAGGGCTGGGTAGATCTGAACGACTACGATGCTATCGGTGTGCCCCTCCCGGTTCCCTACTCCCTGGACACGATATTCGATGAGATGGAGCAGCCGGTGGAGGTGTGGAGGGACGGCAGGGTAGAGCTTGTCGAGCCCCTCTCGGGCAGGGAGGTGATGGAATTCCCCCCTCCCGTGGGGGAGCAGGAGTTGTACTACGTGGAGCATCCCGAGGTCTACTCCCTCGGGGAGACCTTCAGGCGCAGGGGGTTGAGGTTCGTCGACTACAAGCTGTCCTTCCCCAGGGACCTCCTGCTGAAGTACAAGCTGCTCCACGACCTGGGATTGACGTCGACGCGACCTGTTGAGCTGAGAGGCGCGAGGATCGTCCCCCGGGATTTGGTGAGGATGCTCATCTCGGAGTCGCTGAGGGGGAAGGAGTTCAGGCCCAACGACCACGACGTCATGAGGGTGATCGCGAGGGGCTGGAGGGGCGGGTTGAGGGCCGAGGTCACGGTCGAGGCCCTGATAAGCTGGAGCGAGAGGTGGAACGTGAGCGCTCAGGCCCTGCTGGTTGGGAGCCCCGCCTCCCTCGCGGCCCAGTGGATCGGGCTGGGGATCCTGAGCCTGCCCGGGGTCCACTACCCGGAGGAGGTCATCGATCCAGGTCCCTTCCTGAATGAAATGAGGAGGAGGGGGATGGAGTTCCGGGAGAGGATTACCCTCAATATTTAGGCTCCGGCGGCGATCTGGCCAGATCGGCCATCAGCTTCATCGCGTTCTCTACATCTTCCACCCGGGCGAGGCTGGACGGGGTGTGGATGTACCTGGCGGGGACCGACACTATCCCCACTGGCGTCCCCTTCCCGCCCACGCTTATGGCTGCGGCGTCGGTTCCGCTCGTCGGGGAGAGCTGCAGCTGGTAGGGTATGCCGAGCCCCTCGGCTCTGGCAATCATTTCCTCCAAGAGCCACCTCTGGACGATCACGGTCCTGTCCATCACCCTCAGGGCGGGCCCCCTGCCCAGCTCCGTCACGTACTTGTGGGCCGGGACCCCGGGCACGTCGGAAGCTATGGTCCCCTCGAGGACGAACGCCAGGTCCGGCTGGACCCTGTTAACCGCGACAGTCGCGCCCCTCATCCCCCTCTCCTCCTGAGAGGTGAACACACCGTAGATGGTCATGTCCGGATCCTCTACTCTCTTGAGGGATTCGGCCAGGACCAGGCAGCCCAGCCTGTCGTCCAGCGCCTTGCCTATCACCACTCCCGTGTCCTCCTGGTGGATGAACGGGACGTCGAAGGTCACCGGGATCCCCGGCCTGATCCCGAGCTCCTCCAGCCGCTCCCTGCTGTCAGCACCCACATCGATGTAGAGGTCCTCCATCTTCGGGGGCTCCTCCTTCCCCATGTGGACTGGCAGCGTCCCTATAACTCCCCTGAGCTTTTTCCTCCCGTGCACCAGAACCCTCTGGGACAGGAGCTGGGCCGGATTGAGCCCTCCGAGGTTGGTGACCCTGAGGAACCCGTTGGGCTCCAGGTACCTGACCATCAGGGCCACCTCGTCCATGTGAGCGGCGATCATCAGCTTCCTCTCGCTCTTGCCCCTCTTCACCGCGTACAGGTTCCCGAAGGGGTCTGTGAACAGCTGATCTACGCTGCCCTTGAGCTCCTCTATCAGGAGATCCCTGACCTCGTCCTCGAAGCCGGGAGGACCGGCCGCGACGGACAGTCTCTCCAGAAGACCCATCCACTCGGGCATCCCCACCACCCTCACAGCGTGCAGGACAGCAGGCCTCCATCGACCGGTATCAGCGAGCCGGTCACGTAGCTGGCCCTCTCGCTCGCCAGGAAGGCTATTACGTCGCCGAGCTCCTCTGGCCTGCCGAACCTGGCGAGCGGTATTTCCCTCGCCGCCTCGACCTCCATCTCCTCGATCGATAGCCCCCTCTCCGCTGCCCTAGACTTGAGGAGATCCCTCTGTCTCTCCGTCATGAAGTGACCGGGCATTACAGCGTTAACATTCACCTCGGGGGCCAGCTCCCTCGACAGGACCTTCACGAGGCCCGCCAGGGAGAGCCTCACGCTGGTGGACAGGGGTATGTTCATGTTCACCTCCTTGATGGCCACCGACGTCACCAAGACGATCCTGCCCCACCCCCTCTCCTTCATCCTGAAACCGAACAGCCTGGCCAGCCTCACGACGCTCATCACCAGAAGCTCGTACGCGTGGTACCAGTCGTCATCGCTCAGGTCCCCGAACCTCGCTATCCTGGGCCCCCCATAGCTGACCACGAGCACATCAGCTCCACCCATCTCCTCGGATCTCCTGAACAGGGACTCTATATCTTCGAGCCTGGTGAGATCCGC
>WAOH01000214.1 GCA_015521385.1 Thermoproteota archaeon | reverse complement strand
ATGGAGGATGTGATATTCGAGCTCGGCCCCGACGTGGTGCTCAAGCCAGCTCTGAGATCGAACCCATTCTTCTACCACTCCCTCCTGCTCAGGCTGAATGGGACCCTGAGGAGAATCGTCGAGGAGCAGGCCAGCGGCATACTGAAGTTCCACAGGGTGAGGGACTTCGGCTTCCCGTTCTACTCCACCCTCCCGGAGTCGGCGCTACTCCTGCTGCCAGCTGGCACGCGATACGATGACGAGCACTTCGTGAGGGCATTCAAGAAAGCCTGGTCCGACCTCTACCATGCTCTCTCGAGTGAGCAGCCGTGCAGCGGGGGAGGCGCGGTGTCCAAGATCCTGAAGAAGGCTTCCAGGATCCTCAGCGACTACTCGAAGGGGTTCGGTGATAACCCGCCGCTGGAGGTCAGGGTCATCTCAATCGACGTGGAAAGCATCTGGAAGGACAATGGCGGAGAACCCATGTCCTTCCTCCAGTTCTGGAGGGAGGCCCTCACGAGGCTCTACGAGAAGGAGCTGGCAGGGAGTAAGATGGTCAGGAGGGAGCCCGAGTCCAATATCCACGTGCTAGGAATGACGAGGGATGCGATAAATGAGAGGCTGAGATCCCCGAAGACCCGCTTTCCACCTTACGGGACTGCGAGCTCCAAGGGATTCCACTACTGCACGGTTTGCGGGAAGATGCCGGCGGTCCTGAGATTCGGGGTAGGCGAGTCCTACGAGGAGGATGTGAGGGAGCTCATTGGGGAGGAGGTTGGAAGCGTCGAGGGCGTGAAGAAGATATTCTCCGAGGGAGAGAAGCTCTGCCCGTGGTGTCTGGCCAAGAGGCTCTTCGGGAATTCCCCGGTAGACGCCCTCAGAGAGGTCGGGTTCGTGCTTGAGGAGGACAGGAGGAGGGAGGAGCCCCTGATATTCCCGTCCCTATCTGAGATCTCATCGGCAGACTACCTCGAGGCGGCAATCCGCAGGCTGGAGGAGTCGGAGGACTTCAGGGAGTTCGTTAGAGGGATCGGCAGGAGGAGGGGGATCGAAGAGCCCGGCGGGAGGAGGTTCGCCTGGCTATTCAAGGAGTCGATGAGACTCAAATCTCCAGGTTCCTGCTCGTTCGAGGCCAAGGTTCTGCTGGATCTGGACCCGGAACTCGAGTACATGGGAGACAGGGCTGAGGAATGGATGCGGTACCTCGACGAGCCGCCAGCCACCTACGTGGCCATCATAAAGAGCGACGGAGACAACTTGGGCAGGACGTTCAGCGGGGAACTGCAGGTTGATCCTCCCGGCGTCCCGCTGGAGGAGTGGCTTAAAAATGCCGCGATAGGACCCCTCAGGGAGGTCATCTCTAAGCTGCTTGGTGGAGAGGACAGCAACTCGGTGGCGAGCTGGTTATTCGAGGAACTGGGCCTAACGGAGGGAGGCGAAGGAGAGGAGGGAGAGGCTAGGGAGAGGATCGGCAGACTTGTAGAGGACCTGGACAGGGTCGTCAGGGAGGTTAGGAAAAGCAGGAGGGTGAGGAAAAGCGAGAGGCTCCTCCCATCTCTCTCCTACGCCAAGACGCTGAGCGCTGCCCTGATGAGGAACTCCGCTCTGGACGTCATGGTCATAGAGTCCATGAGGGGCTTCGTGATATACGCGGGCGGCGAGGATGTGCTGGCTGTGACGCCAGCCGCCGACGCCCTCTGGGCGGTTGTGAACTCCAGGAGGACTTTCATGCCTACCCCGCCGAGCGACCTGCCGCTGAGGGTCGAGGACTACGAGGAGGTCCTGGAGGGGTCCTCGGGACCTCCGGGCTTCTACATGCCGGCTATGGAGTGTTTCGACTCCGGGAGACCTGTAACGGCCATCTACCCGCACCTGGCTCCCCTCGGGAGGAGCTACTCCGTCTACCTGACCCACTACCGTTACCCCATGTCCTGGGCGCTGAGCAGCGCTGAGGAGAACCTGGAGAGGGCCAAGGAGGTGGAGTGGAGGGGCCGCGGTCCCATGAGGAAGGACTCCCTCATAGTGGTCTACAGCGCTAGGGGTTACGAGAGGGAGGCTATGCTGCCTCTGAGCCTGTCCAGACCGATCTGGACGGAATCCTCGTTGATAGGGAGGCACGTGAGTTTAATCGACGAGATCCTGAGGGCGATCGAGTCAGACAGGACGCCAGCGGCCCCGGTCTACAGGGTAGTGAGGGACAGCCTCATCGAACTCCTGGCGGAGGCAGGAGAGGAGGAGCTGTTCAGGTCCATCGTCTCGGGAGAATTCGGAGATGATGGGGGAAGGGTCGACAAGCTGATGAGCGCGCTCTGGGGGGTGAGAGGAGAGGTGAGAGGCGAGAAGGTAAGGGAAGCCGCGCTGGCGGCTTTGGATACAATTCTGCTGGTGCTCTCGGCCGCGAGGGGGAGGGGAGGATGATGACTGAGGGGACGAACCTGATGTTGGAGTTCAGACCCCTCGGCCCCCTCATGCTCAGGGGGCCAGGCGAGTTCGATCTATCCTCCAGGGGAACGTTCAGCGGAGCGGCGAGCATGATCC
>WAOH01000213.1 GCA_015521385.1 Thermoproteota archaeon | reverse complement strand
CCTCCAAGTAGTCGCGGACCGTCTTGTAGGATACCCCTACATCTGATCCTATGGAGCTGTAGGACACGGGAGAGGGGGCCTTCCTGAACAGGGACCCCACTACGGCTGAGGCCAGCGAAGGGTTCCTCCCGAGCCTCAGCAGCTCACCGACGGTGGACCTTATGAAGGATTCCTCAGCAGCTGGGTCCCGGTTCACGGAGAGGGGAAACCCCCCGACCTCCATGTACTCTCGAAACAGTTCCCTGACCCTCTCCCTGATGGGGAGAAGAGAGGCCATGTCCCTCTCCAGCTCCCCGGTCCTCTTCACCTTCACTCCCTTCACACGAAGGAATTCCCGGAAGGAGAGGGGAAGCGCCTCCACCTCGACCCCCCTGCCCATCCTGCCCGGGAAGAGCTCCGCATTCCCCTTCACCCTCAAGGAAGAGGAACCCGTGAGTATCAGCACATCGTTATCCAAGATCCCGAGGTCTATGTAGCCCTTGATGAGTTTCCACCATCCCTCCAAGCTCGTCACCTCATCCAAGATTATATAGCACGAATCGTGGCCCTCGTGAGATCTCATTCTCAGATAGTCGTCCAAGGCCCTCTTGAAGGAGTCTAGGTCCCATATGAGGTCCAGATCGAGGAAGAATATCCTCAGAGGCTCCACGCCATCCTCAAGGAGCCTGTCTATGAGGAGGTGAAGGCCCGTGGTCTTGCCTACCTGCCTGGGACCCACCACGAAGTTGAGGGAAAAGGGCTCCAGAGATATCTCGCTTAACCAAGAAGGAACCCATCTGTACCTTCTCTCCCTCCATTTGAGGACTATCTTGCTTTTCTCCCCCCTCCATCAGGGGTTTTGCCACTGGAGCATACTCATTAGGAGTTACAATTCTAATAGCTATATAAACTGTTAGAAGTGACACTTCTAATGATTGGGGGGCAGGGTCCTAGGCCTCATTATGAACTCCAGTATCCTCAACGCCCCCTCCCCGAGCTTAGACCTGAACTCGTTCAGCACCTGCCTCCCCTTCTCCGTCAGCTGGTACATCCTCCTGGCGTCCTCCACCCTAGACCTGAGGAGGCCGCTCCTCTCCATGTCCTTCAGCATCGAGTAGAGGGTGCTTATCTTGGGTCTCTGCCCCGTCAATCCCTCCAAGTTCTTCAGGATTTGATAGCCATGCATCACAGAGCTCTCCAGTAACGCCAGAATGAGGAGACGGTAGCTCCCCCTCACGAAGGAAGTGGTTGGATCCTCTCGAACCCTCATTTCCACCGAGGGCTCAGGGAGTAGAAAGAGCTTAAAACGGTTGCTGGAGATAAGGAGAGGTGGTTGGGCTGAGGAAGGTGCTGCTCCCCCTCAAGGACAGGGTGGATGCCAGGGAGATAGTGGCCGCACTCTCTCAACTCGAAGGGGGGAGCGAGCTCACCCTGCTTCACGTGGTCAAGGTCCCGATAACCACGCCCCTGGATGTGGAGGTCAACACGCCGGGCTGGTTGAGGGAGCTCGCCCAAGAGCTTAGGAGCATGGGCATCCCCACCAAGGTGATCGTCGCCGAGGCGAGGGACGTGGCCGACGCCATCGTGGAGGAGGCCGAGGAGGGAAAATACGACCTGATAATCATGTTCAAGAGGAAGAAGAAGGGACTGGGGAAGGTGGTGGGGAGGAGCATCTCCGAGAGGGTGGCGAAGGCTACTAGGAGGCCCGTGATGACCATACTGAGGGACTGAGGGGTCAGTAGGGGAGGGAACCCTTGCCGCTTATCCCCATCCCCGTCTGGCCCGAGATCACCTGCGCAGCCTTGGAGGCCAGTTCGTCGTCTATGAGGACCTTCGAGCTCGTCACGGACACCACGACGGCCTTCTCGAGGAGGGACTCCAGCGTCTTCATGAGGTCCGCCTTGAACGCCATGGCCGCCAACACCGCTTGAGGATCTAGTTTCATCATCTCCATCATCCTCTCGCTGGGGGCCAATATCTCAACCCCCTCCATGTAGAAGATCACCTTCTCGTCCGGTTTGATCCCCTCCACTATGCTCTTGAGGTCAGATATCACCTGACCCATGCCTTCCGCCGAGCTGAGTGATGAGATCGGCATGTAGTAGAGCTTGGCCTTCGCGACGCCCGCTGCGACCTCGGCCATCTTCCTCGCCTCCATCACCTGGGATCCGTCGGATATCTCCACTATCAGGAACTCCTTCTTCCCCTCCTTGAGGTCCTCTATTATCCTCTTGGCCAGAGAGCCCAGCCTCGGGAGACCCTCTATCTCGTCCTCCTCCGCTACTGGATACCTCTCCACTACCCCCTGAATGGCCTCGGGCGGCGATATGTAGGGTGCTAGGCCCTCCCTGCTCACTAGGGCATCGATCATCTCCCCCAAGACCTTCAAGACCCTGCGCTCACCGTCGGGAATGTCTAAGTTGCTCAGCAGGTATAGGGTCGTCTTGACGACATCGGCGGCGGGAAGATCCCTGAGGAAGACGGCGTACATAGTCATTGCCGCTAGGGTGTCCACCAGGTACCTCACATCCCTGCCAGAGGACAGGTCCTCCTCGAACTTCTCCCTTATCTTGAGCGGATCTAGCCCGGTCTCCACGACACCTTTTATGAGTTCTCTGTCGAATTTCGTGATCTGGAGGAGGGCGTTCACGTTAAACGCTCCCTTCCTCGCCGCTTCCTCCCTGAACCTCGGTTCTATCCACTTCCATTCAAGTATGTCGATGTCATCCCCGGACGTCTCCAGGCAGGTGACCGATGGGGCATACGGGCATGGTCTAGCCCTCCCTCTTACCCTCACCCTGTCATCTGGCAGGAAGTACTTGGGAGTTGTCGGGAGTATCACTGTCAGCCGACCCGTGCCGTCTTCTAGGGAGAACCTCTCGTACACTATGTCTCCCAGGGAGAAGGAGGGTAGTATGTCTGTGATGGTGCCCTCCAGCTCCACCTCACTACCCACGGGAACGCTGCCCTCGACTATGTCCTTCACCCTCATGGTCATCGGGCATCAGGATAGGGGAAAGTGATAACCATTCCCCCTCCCAAGTTGAGGGGGTTACAAGTAAAATCCCCAATGTCATGGGATTTTTTGCAGCTATCTACCGTCCGTCTCTTCACCCCTC
>WAOH01000212.1 GCA_015521385.1 Thermoproteota archaeon | reverse complement strand
TCGGCCGCCATCATGGTTTATTTCGGCGCCTACGTCTACGGGCTCTTCTCGCCTGAGGAGGTCTTCGACTTCATTGACTGGCACACCCTCCTCTTCATAGTCGGCGTGCTTATACTGGTGGAGGGGCTGTCGGAATCAGGCCTCTTCCAGGCGATGGGCCTCTTGGTGGCTAGGACATTCGCGAGGAGGAAGAACCTCCTCTTCGTGTCCTTCATGTACCTGACCCTTGCGGTCACCCTCTTCCTCGCTAACTTCCCCGCCATGCTGGTGATGGCGGCCATCACCACATCCCTCAGGGACAGGCTGGGCATCAACCTGAAAAAGTGGATCATATACGAGGCCGTCATCGCCAACAGCGGGGCCATGGGGCTGATGATCAGCAGTATACCCAACCTTATCGTGGCCCTGAACTTCGGGATAAGCTTCAACGAGTTCCTCCAAGTTGCTCTACCGCTCTCCCTCCTCCTCACCACTGTCACGGCGCTGGTGGGGGTGGTGACAGGTGATCTTTACGTGGAGGGGAAGGGGGAGCCGGTAGGTGCGTACAGCTCCTTCGCGAGAGGGAAGCTCATCAGGTCCTTCCTGATCTTCTCCGCATTCCTAGCCCTGATAGTGGCCAACCTGCCGCAGTTCCCCATGGACCTCGTAGCCTTCCTGATGGCCACCCTCATGCTGTGGATGGGTGGGGCCGATCCCGACGAGATATTCTCAAACGTGGACTGGTCCACCGTCTTCTTCCTGGCCTCCTTCTACGTGGTGGTGGGGGGAGTGGAGAAGGCGGGCCTCCTCGACTACATCTCATCCTACATGGGCGGACTGAGGGAGAGTCCTCTGGCCTTCCTCACACTCACCCTCTGGTCCTCGGGACTGCTCAGCGGTTTCGTGGACAACATCCCCGTGGCCCTCACCTTCACATCCATATTGAGGGCCATGCCCTCCCTGAGCAGGGTCCTCCCCTACGCGGTCGCGGTGGGGGCCAACATAGGGGGGAACCTGACGTACTTCGCCTCTCCCCCCTCCCTCGTGGCTGTGGGGGTCCTTCAAAAGGAGGAGGGGCTCAATCCCATGGAGTTCACCAAGTATGGAGCCCCCTTAACTCTCCTTCACCTTGTCGTGAGCGAGATCTACTTTCTCCTCCTCTTCCCCTGATCTCCCAGCCAGCTCCCTCCCCAGCAGCTCGGAGAGGGTCTCGACCAGGGATTCGAAGCTCAGCTTGAGCATCGAGTACACGGTCTTCACCAGATCGTAGACGAAGAGCAGCGAGATCACGATGAACAGGAAGGAGATCACCCTGATCACCGTGTCCGGAAGTAACCTGAAGAAGGGGGAGAGGCCGAACCACGCTAGGGCCGTGGATAGGAGGTATAGGAAGTCAAGTCCAGCCCTCCTAAGATTTCCTTTCTCTCCCAGGCCGAACTTCCTGGCCAGTATGTCGCTCAGCAGGTCTAGGAAGAAGAGCGAGTCCCTCAGGACCCAGTACCCGTAGTATATTATCGCAAGCAGCCTCACCCCTCCGAGGATCTCGCTGGTGTCCAGGAGGAGGCCGAAGGCCTCGAACTTCATCCCCCCGAATATGGCGTCTAGAGAGGCCAGGACTATCATCGCAACCGCCAGCTTTATCAGCGAGCCCAAGATCCTCCTTATTCTAACTTTGAGCTCCTCTCTGTTCATTCCCACCAGCGGTTAGGGAAATCAAAGCTTATAATACTTCGGAGTGGATGTGCAGATGCTTTTTTCTTCCCGGGAGTCGAATCTCCGGATGTACTGTTTGGAAACCGCGGTGGAATCACGGAGACTCGAACCGAACCAGAGAATAGTCGGCTTAAATGAGCTGGCACACGAGGACAGAGGGTTCACACCTGTGAGAGGACCACCGGTTCCCTTCCGAAGTGTTCAGCCACGGTTATCACCTTCACCCGCTCCCTCTCGGCCAATTCGTAGACATCCTTCAACCTCTCCCTGAACTTAGGCTCCCTGGGGAGGTGGTGGTCCAGCAGGATCAGATCGCATCCCGCCTCCCTGACTACCCTCATCAGGTTCTCGATGGCCCTCCTCAAGTTTATCCTGTTCAGCATGTAGCCTAGGGTGTAGGTGGCCGGTCCATCTATCAACGCCACCCTCGGACCCTCCTCTATGATCCAGTCGGCATAGTCCTCTATTATGGGGCCGTTCACATCCGATGTGTACAGGACCTTCTCGCCGGCCCTCTCAACCACCAAGCCGACGACCCAACCCACCCTGCTGAACTCCACCCCGTGGAACATGGGTTCCGTGAACCTCATCCTAGTCCCACCAAACGAGAACTCCCTCCCATCGGCGAACCTCAGTTTGAAGGCCTCCCCATCGTGCTCCGGTATTCTCGGGTAGCCCTTCCACCTCTCGACCCTCTTGGAGAACCACCTCATCCCCTTATCTAGGAGCTCCCTCTTCCTGTCGGCGTAGTCAGCGTAGTCCAAGCTCATGGCGTGCGGGATCCCGTCGAGCGGATTTCCTATCTCCAAGTCAGCTGGGCCTTCCACGACTTCATCAAGTTCAAGTCCCTCCATCGAGAATAGATTTGAGAAGAAGTGGATTGCCCTCTCCCTCTGGGAGTCGTTTATGTACTCGTTCGGCGATTTGGCCAAGATGAGCCTGCCCCTGTAGAACGACTCCTCGAAGTCCGTGTAGTGGTCGTAGTGGTAGTGGGTTATGACCACCACGTCGGCCTCCATGGCCGCCTCGGAGATTGCGTCGTACCCCTCGATCAACCATCTCTCCTTCATCTCCCATGTGGCGGGGAAGGAGGGGTGCATTATCGCCACCCCGGGATCCACCACGATGGAGACGTCAGGTGTCCTGATTAGCGTGCAGAAGGACTTGGCTCCGAGAGAATCAGCCCACACCGGCCTCAATTCAATGTTCTCGAGGTTCAGCGTTCCGGAAGGCATCCACTGATCCGAGCCGGTGCAGCCCAATAACACTAGCGCGTTATGGAAGGACCGCTCGTGGCAATGGTCCCACATGCCTACGCAGTCATCGCAAAGCCGCACTTGAAACAGGTATCTCCTCCCCGACTCGTACGTATTTGGAGACCGCGAGCTTCGATCTATCACCTGCTCGACACCTCCTGACTCAGCTACTCCTCAAATCGGTGAAATGATATCTTTATATGGTATCGTGATATCAATATCCGATGCCTCAGGTGCTGGTAAGGCTGAGTAAGTCCTTGGAGGAGGAGCTGGATAAGCTTGCCAAGTCTCTGGGAGTTAGCAGGGCTGAGGTTGTGAGGATGGCTCTAAGGGAGTTCATCGAAAGGAAAAAGAGGCTGAGAACTAGGCGGATGAGGGGTATCGTGAGGTCGAAGCTGAGTCTTGAGGATCTGGAGCGCATCTACCAGGTGAGCAGATGAGGGTCGTGGTGGACTCCTCTGTCTTCCTTCACCTCCTCCTAGACGAGGAGAGGGCGGATGAAGCTGAAAGCTTCCTGAGCAGCGTTGAAACGGGGGCTTCCGTTGCCTATGTAACTACACATGTGCTGGAAGAGGTATCCTTCAAACTCTTACTGGCGAAGGGAAGCGAGCTCGGTGAGCGGAGCTTCTGGAGCTTCAAGAGGAGATTCGTACGCGACGATGAGTTCAGGAGGGAGTGCCTCTCAACAGTGGCGGTGTTCAGGGATTACGTCCTCTCCCTGAGGGGATTGACCTTGGAGGGAGTGACCCTCGGGGACTGGGAGAAGTCCCTGGAGTTGACTGGTCACGGTCTGCTGCCTTCAGATGCTTTACTAGCTGCGGTCGCACTGAGGCTTAACGTGCCCCTCTACACGTTCGACAGCGATTTCAGGAGGGTTCCGGGGCTTGAGGTGAAGCCCTGAGCCGTACTCCTATTTCCTTGGGCCTTGTCCTCTTGGGGGAGTGCGGCGCGGAAGATCCCTAATTAGCGTTTCACCCCCGTTCCGGGTATGTCCCTTTAGTTTACCATGCCGCAGCTTGCGCGGATTACCGTGAGGAGGGTCTTGGCAGCCCTTATCCTAGTCGTGATTGCGGTGGGACTGACTGCCTTC
>WAOH01000211.1 GCA_015521385.1 Thermoproteota archaeon | reverse complement strand
GGTGGGCTCGATATAGTCTCTCTGAAATTCACCCCAGTTGACTTCGGAGTATCGGGAAACCCCCGCGTCTTCCTGCCAGATGGTAGGGACATCACCGACGGCTATCTGCTCCCCTCGCGTATCCCTCCCAAGGGCAGCTTGGACGTAACAATACTCGTGCCCTCCGATTACGTGGATGAGGAGAAGGTATTGGTAGTGACGGCGACATTCAGCGATGAGACGGAATCCTCCCAGAGCGTTCGCATTCCTTAGCGACACTTTCATAATCCTAGCATTCCGAGTTCTCGTCCGTTCTATGCCCTTGAAGATGAATAGATGTACAGGGAGGGCTTAATTACACGCACAGGTCTTTCATCAACTTCATTTACGTACGGTTCAACTCCCTTGGCCCTCATGTAGTAGGGCCCGATCGCAGAGAAGACGTACGACCGCATCACAGGGACCATTCAACGTGCCCGCTTCTCCATATGGAAGCTCAGAAGTTCAACACCTCCTGCGGGCGTTCCATTCAGCACTGCCTCTAAAATCCCCTGATGTTGAGAGTTAATAGCTCTCTCGAAGCACCCTTTTCTTCGCTTATATGGGAGTCTGGACCGCTTAGTTTGCCTCGGGCCCACGCATGTGAAGGTATCTAACTCACCCCGTGACCTCAGAGAATCTGTTCTACGTCAATCCTATTGACTGAAATAGGTTAATTCCTCTAACGGGCTCTCCAGAAAAGGGTTATAAGCACCCCTACCATCAGAAGCTTCCAGTTGAAGGGGGTTGGATCATGTCCATGAGTTCCAGTATAGATGTCCTGCTGAAAGAGGTTCTCAGGAGGAACTCTACCGACATAGCTGGAGTGATGGTAGCGTCAAAGGATGGGCTGCCCATAGGGTACAGGTTCTCCGAGGAGGCTTTCGATCCCAGCACCGTAGCCGCATACATGGCAGCCCTGGCAGAGGATCAAGTTAAGGTTACGGGTCAGCTCGGCCTCGGTGAGGTGAAGACCACCATCATCGAGGCCCTGAAGGGGAAACTGATCCTGAAGGAGGAGGGAAACCACCTCATAGCCATAATAGCTTATCCCGACGCGAACCTCGGGCTGATAATGATAGAAATGAACAGGTTGGCCGAGAATCTGAGACAGGCAATGAATCCTCGCTGAGTCTCGGCGGGGCCGCCTACTCCCCTTCTTTCTCATCTTGGATTATGGAGGAGAGGATCCTCTGCATGTCAACCGATATCTCTAGGCCCCTGCTGAGATTCCGTGAAAGGAAGCCGATGGCAAGCACCAGGTGATCGTCCAGCCTTCTCAGCACGACATGTCCCTTCTCACCAGATATTATTACACCGTTGAGCTTCCCTGATCCTGAGTACTCGGAGTAGCTATTGGCTATCTCGGAGATGGCCGACCCGGAGGCAGACAGGAACTCGTTTATGGCCGTCCCCGCATCGAGGGTGGTCACCACGGGGATGCCGTCGGGAGTGCTGAGCAGGACGAACGTGACTATCTCATCCAGCTCCCTGACGTAATCGTTTACTGCTTCCCTGAGTTTTCTTAGGACATCCGGCTCCTCAAATTCACTATCGGATTGTGCCATCCTCCTTGACCCCCAAAGTCGCGAGAGGGGTAGGAGACTTCCATAAAAAACATTATCTTCTCGGGAGAGGGTTCTGGAGAAGAGTTCTGGCGTAACGAGTTTCCTAGAATATGAGCTCGGCGGTCAGCTATCGATGCTTAGGGAAATAACGACGTTATTAAACCTCATAGGTGCGACTTATGGGATGAATCTTGCTTTCAGCCTTTTAGTGAGAGCGAATGTGGATTCCTCTAGGGATTGCGGGCACGCGGGAGGAAAAATGTGGAGACCACTTGGATCATTTCAAGTTAACCTCAGGCTCAGACCTCTCCTCTCAGGAACTTCACCGTCAGTTCGTGCTTCGGATTTAATGCTATGGTATCCGTGAGGCCGAACTCCACCAGCTCGCCCATGTAGATGAACGCTATGTAGTCGGAGATCCTGACCGCTTGGTGAGGCGTGTGGGTGACCAGGACGATGGTGATCTCCAGATCCCTCAGCAGGCTCCTGAGGGCCTCCTCTATCTTGACCGCATTGACCGGATCCACATTCCCGGTGGGCTCGTCTAGTAGGAGGAGCTTGGGTTTCAGCGCGAGTGCCCGGGCCAAGCATAGTCTCTGCTGCTGTCCACCGCTCAGCCTGTGCGGCGGATCGTCCAGCCGCCCCTTGACCTCGTCCCAGAGCATCGCCTTCTCCAGAGCCCACCTCACCAGGTCATCTAACTCCTCCTTGCTCCTAACGAGACGATTCAGCTTTGGACCTATCGCCACGTTCTCGTATATGCTCATGTTCGGGAAGGGATTGGGCGTCTGGAAGACCATCCCCATGAGCCTCCTGACCCTGTAGGGGTCCTCTCCGTACACATCAGTCCCGTAGACGATGACCTTACCCTCGACCCTGGATTGGGGGATGAGGTCTATGAGCCTGTTTATCGCCCTGAGCAGAGTGGACTTTCCCGAGCCGGAAGGACCCATGACGGCGAGTATCTTCCTCTTGGGGACCTCCAGTCCCACTCCCTTGATTATGTGCTTCCCCCTTATCCAGACGTTGAGATCCTCGATCTGTAGGGCGTAACCCTTCTCCCCTATCACAGGAACACCTCCTCAGTGAACTTCCTGGATATCAGGAAGATCGCTAGGAACATGACGGTCAGGACCAGGGCCGCACCCCAGGCCACGCGGTGCATGTTAGCGTAGGGCGTCTGGGCGTAGTCGAATATGAGGAGAGAGATGGAATCCCCGTAGTCCAATGGTCCTAGAGGGATGTTGTAGCGGTCCCTCCCCAGCGTGAAGAGGAGCGGCGCGGTCTCGCCGAGCACCTTCGCGAAGCCTATGAGCATGCCCGTCAGGATCCCCCTCCTGGCTATGCCGACCAGTATGTCGAACACCACCTTGGGCCTGCTCAGCCCCAGGGCGAAGCCCGCCTCCCGGTAGGTGAAGGGCACCCCCTCTAGGGCCTGCTCGACGTAGGTGGTCACGTAGGGTATCATCATTATCGCTAAAGCTAAGGCTCCAGCGAGCATGGAGAACCTCCCCATCGGAACCACGAGTATAGCGTAGACGAGCATTCCCACGACCACGGACGGTATCTCCAGGAGGGCCTTGCTCAGGACCCTCACTCCCCTCGCCAGCGGGTTGTCGGGGAACTCGACTGCGAATATGGCTGCGAACAGGGATAGGGGGATGCCCAGGAGTGAGCTCAGCGCGGCTAGGAGGAGGGTACCGGCCAGGGAGGGCGCTATCCCCCCCAGCCCGGCGTCGGGGGCCGGGGG
>WAOH01000210.1 GCA_015521385.1 Thermoproteota archaeon | reverse complement strand
GTCCCCTGGCCCTTCAGGGAGAGGGGAGTCGCCCTGATCTCGCTGGAAGCTGGGGATCAGGTCAGGGGCGCCTCGTGACAGCCGAACCCCCTGTCGTTCAGCCTTCCCAAGTTGTAGAGCATGTCCCTCAGCGCGTTCCTCGCCTCCTCCAGATCGGGGAAGGTGCCGATCCAGACGGCCGGGAACCTGCCCTCTAGGTTCTCCCTCTCGACTATGATGACTGTGTAGCCGTCCCTCCCCCTGAGGAGGAAGCCCTCAGCCTCGTACTCGTCCACCCTCTCGGCCCCGACGCAGACCATGTCCAGCTTATCCACGACGTCTAATCGGGTGAGGTTCAGGCTCATCCCGCCTCCCCCCTCACCTTGTCCAGCAGGAGGGAGAGGGCCCTCCTCAGCGCCCTATCCGACTCCTCACCCAGCCATCTCGGCCTCTTCATGATCTCCTCTATCTCGGTCAGGTCCTTCAGCTTTTCGTGGAGCTTCAGTCCTAGTCTCCCCTGCCTCCGGAGGCTGCACTCCAAGTAGGTGGCTCCGCCCTCCTCCCTGGTCTCGCAGACGACGTAAACTCCCTGGGAGACCTCTACCCTCGTCATCTCCATCCGGGGGGTTTGATGAGTGATATATTAAAGGTTGATACAGCCCTCATGCTTGGATCGGACTTTTAAGTTCGACCCCTCGGGAGGGGTGGACCATGCTTCTCAAAATTCTGAAGGCCATCAAGGGGATCGCTCCGGTTACCAAGGTATCCAGGGATCCAGAGGACCCCGAGCTCTTCATCGTCACCGTACGGTTTCCAAGGCAGGAGATCGCCCACATGAAGGAGGTCCTCAGCAAGTCCTACGGTGATGCCGAGAGGAGGTACGGGAAGATCTCCGAGGGTGGAATGGACGAGGAAGGCGTCGACGCTTGGATATACGTTGAGGGCGATCTGAACTCCCTGGACGAGCTGATCGAGACGGCAAGGAGGGAGGAGGACGTCCTGGGCACGCTGGAGTTGAAGGGAGATAGGTTCGGCGCTCTCATCTACCCCAAGGGTTCCCTCAGTGCCTTCGCGATTCACATGGCCTACCTCATCTCCAAGGTGCTCCCGCCCGAGGTGAAGACGTTCTCCCTAATCGGCTACGAGCTCATGAAGGAATGTGTCGAGGTGTCCATGTACGTCTCAACCGCCGAGGAGTGCTCGCCCGAGCATGAGCATGTCCATGAGCATGAACATGAGCATGAACACGAGCACGAGCATGGGTATGGGCACGAGCACGGGGAGTATGAGGATTAGAGAGGTGATACAATGAGAGAGCTCCTGTCCGTGGCTAAGAGTCTAAAGGATAGACCCGAGGTGGAGGAGGTCGTGGTTAACTTCACGTCCGCGCGGGTCACCGTG
Source organism: Thermoproteota archaeon (assembly GCA_015521385.1). GTDB lineage: Archaea > Korarchaeota > Korarchaeia > Korarchaeales > Korarchaeaceae > Korarchaeum. Next base: position 3,357 of record WAOH01000210.1, on the reverse strand, counting down.
GTCATCAGTCCCGACTACGTGGAGGGCCTACTCAGGAATGCGCTGGGGGAGGCCAGGACCTCTTACGGGGAATTCGGCCCCCTTAAAGAGCTCGGAGAGTCGGATCTGGGGGACGGCACCTTCGAGCTGACGTTGTCGATAGAGAGGGGAAGGCTCAGGGATCTCGAGTCGCTGGTCAAGAGGAGAGGGGACGAGATCGTGGGACTGGAGGTTGACAATGGGGAGCTCAGGGCCAAGATCCTCCTCAGAAGTTCCTCCGTGGAGAACCTCCTGAAGCCCCTCATGGAGGAATTGAGGGAGTTGAGGTTCATCGTCGAGTTCGCCGGGGCCGAGTTAGAGGTGTCTAGAGCGGCGATATTCGCCCCTCCCCCTGTCGCGTCGGTCCCAAGGGTGGGTGGATCGGCCTCCCTCTCTATACCCCTCAAGTACAGGGCGTACCTAGATCTGTGCATGGAACTGGGCAACTATTATTTATCGACCATCTAGCTGGATCGACGGGAGTGAAATTGCTGACCGAGGTGGCCCTTCCCCACATACTGTACCTGGCGGTGGTGTCGCTGATAGCCGTGGTCTACAGCAGGATAAGACCCATCGTCATACTCCCAGCCCTGATGATAGGCTCCCTAGTGGGGAAGGCCCTCGGTCTAGAGATACCTACCCTACTGGTGAATTTGAGCCCGTTCGCCCTCGCTCTACTCGTGTTCATTGCCGGTGTCGAGCTGGACGTGGATTTCGTGAGGAAGGAGAAGGAGAGACTCCTCCTCTTCATCTTCTTCGAGGCCTCGATCCTCCTCACGCTCTACGGGTTCCTCAGGACCGTGATGAACCCGGCCGGCGCCCTCACGCTAACGGCAATAATGATAGCGTCCAACGAGGCCTTCGCTTACGAGTACGGCAAGAGCGTCGACAGGGAGCTCGCGAACTACGGGATAGCCATCTCGATACTGGAGGACTCCCTGGCCGTGTTCCTAGCATCGGTCGGGTACTTCACGCTGGGGCTGGAGGGACTCTCCAGAGAAGCGGTCTACGGCCTCATCGCCTGGAGCGTCGTCGTCCTGGCGATCACGGTGATCCTAGCCAGGTGGATAGACAGGATAGTGAGGGGGGCCGGAGAGAGCACCAAGCTGCTTACGGTCCTCCTCTACATGCTGATACTCATCTCCATATCGGAGTTCCTCCATCTACCAGAGGCCCTCGTCGTCTTCATCGGGGCCATATCCATGGCCATACAGGGGATGGACAAGCCCGTGTTCGAGGTGCTCGAGGGGCTGATGACCCTGGCCCTCATGGGCTTCGTGATGACATTGCCCTATGAGGTCCACGTCCTGGAGACCACCACCGCGGAGGTGTTCTGGCTCTACGCTAAGGCGGCGGCCATAGGCTTCACCCTGGCCATACTCGCCTACGCCTTCAGGGCCATAGCCCTCTTCGCAGCTGGCTTCCTCAGCGGGATGGAGTTCATAAGGGGGATGAGGCTGAGCCTCGTCCTGGCAAACACCGGGGAGTTCGGCCTGCTGGTGCTGGCCACCCTGCTCGCCCAAGGCGTCGAGCTCCCATCAGAGCTCGCTCTGGGAGCCATGTTCGCCTACGCCTTCAACCTCACCTTCCTCAACGTGATCAGCAAGAGGGTGGACACCATAGTGAACACGATAATGCTGAAGACCCCGAAGCCCCTGATGGACAGCGTCCTGAAGATCCACGAGGAGGTCAGCGAGCTGATAAACAACCTCATAGCTGACGTGGAGTTCAAGTACCACGTCTACCAGCTGGCCCTGATCATCAGCATAACCTACATCCTCTCCTTCCTCTTCAACCTCAGGGTGGGCTTCCACCAGGTGATCCTCATAGCCCTCTTCTCCTCCATCATGGCGGCCATCTACGTGATATTCCAGAGGATGGCCAGCGACATAAGGAGGATAAGCGAGCTCGGCATCTCGTCGGCCTTCAGCATCCTGCTCAGGATCCTCATACTCTACATGACCGTGCTCCCCATGCTCAGCATAGCGGACGAGTTCTTCAGGAGGGGGATAATAATCACCTTCTCCAACCCCCTGTCCTTCATATCCGTCATCCTGCTATCCGTCGGGATGGTGGTCGGTTCGGACAAGCTCATATCCAAGCTGAGGAGCGCCATAAAACCAGTGGAGTGAGCGGCAGTCTTGGGATCGACGCCAGGGTGATTCGGCGCTAGGGCGAGAGGAGGGCCGCCAGGGTGAGGATAAGGCACGATCTGGCCAGCTCCAAGAAGCCGTACGCCTTCACGCTCATCCTTCCTGAGAACCCCCCTAATTCCTGGATAACCCTGCTGGAGATGTCGGAGGCGATGATCAGGGCGAGGGGAAGGGAGGAGAGGATCGCGGACAGGAGGAGGGAGGCGCCAGCTACAGCACCCGAGAGGGCAGCCCACCGATCCCAGCCCAGCACCCTGAGGGAAGCCTGCGATGTCGACATCACCGAGTAGAGGAGGGGTATGGCCAGCTTCACCGGATCGTCGACGCCACCGGACACCATCAGCGCGGTCGAGTGGAGGGCCACGGCACCTGATCCAGCGATCGTCGATCCGTGGCTCACCTCCCTCCCAGGAGAGGTCGAGACATGGATCACGATGATTAGAGGGAGGAGGGGAACCACCAGGTAGATTAAAGCCGGTTTGAGCAGCAGTACGGGGAGATAGGGGGCGAGCAGGATGGAGAAGTATTTCAGGAGGTCCCGTGTATCCCTCCTCGCCATGGCCGAGAGCATCGCGTCGGACGTCAGGAGGAGGATCGCAGATCCCGTCAGGGAGAGCACCGTCGGAAGTCCCCATTCCCTCACCTCTAGGAGCGCGTAGACGAGCGTAGCAAGCCAGAGCGAGAGGAGTCCGCTCTCCTTCGGGATCCTCACCCTCACCATTACCACCCGCTGGATTCACTATAGTTATGCAAGGTGCTAATAAGGTCGTCAGTGGTCCTGTGCGTGGTTCCAGCTCCCTTTCTCGGGCTTTTATGTGTGGGAATCGCGCGTTAAAGGTGGGAATCATTTATTCGATAAGCGAAATAATTCTAATCTTTATTGCTAAATCTGATCTTAGAGCAGATTTCTATGCGTTGATTAACGGGCTATGTTCGGACCTCATTTGAGTATTGCTATTAATATTCATATTCGCTGCCCTTTATATACTCTAGCGCAGGTCGCGGTGCAGCGAAAGCGTGTTAAAAATTGTACCCATTAGAGGAGAGATTTTATATTGGAGAGGGAATCAGAGATTCGGAATCCCGAAAAGGGAGTTGAAAGATTTATTGTAATTTCGCTTTTCCCCATTCAAGTCGATTATCTATTCGAATCCCGAAAAGGGAGTTGAAAGTCATAAGGCTCATT
>WAOH01000209.1 GCA_015521385.1 Thermoproteota archaeon | reverse complement strand
GGACACACTGGCCCAGGACGTAGCCGAGAGGCTCGCCAAGGAGAGGGGAATCACCTACAGGGAGGCCCACTCCCTGCTTGCCTCCACCTTCAGGGAGGTGGGATGGGACCTCACCAGGGCTGCGGAGAGGCTAGGGGTGGAAGTTCCCGCGGTGGATGACGTCCTGAGGGCGAGAGGGAGGGGCGGACCCAATCCCGAGTTGATTGCCAAGGAGGTGGAGTCGAGGAGGAGGCTCCTGAGGGATGACGTCGACAAGCTCACGTCCTACGAGGAGGAGAAGGTGAGGGCCGAGAGGTCGCTCCTCTCCATGGGGATAGGTGATTAGCCAGCGGAAAGTCTCCTGAGGTCCTGGTCCAGTTCCTCCTCCAGTAGGCTTATCTCCTCCAAGAGCTCCTCGGCGAGCACGGGAGGGAAGGCCTTGACATAGGAGAGGGAGTATATCTGGGCCAGCACCTCCTCTAGCTCCTTCATCGTCTCCTCCACATCCCCCCTCTCCAAGAAGTACTCGTCGAGGTCCACGTAACCTTCCCCGAAGGCGACCACCGGAATCGTGGCCCACGTGAGCCCGCCGTTGCCGTCCTCGACCCCGCTGGGAACTGGGAGGAGACCGTTCGATGTGAAGGGGTTGAAGACGTAGACCTTGCTCGTGCGCCCCCTCCTCTCTAGGAGGCCGGCAAGGGCGACGGAGTTCACTGGTATCTCGTCGAACAGGGACCTGCTGAACAGGTCGCTCACGTAGTAGAGAGAGGGGATCACGGCCACCCTCATGTCCTTTAGCTTCGGGATGACGTTGAGGACCTTCTCGGCTATTCTGACTGCCTCCTCATCGCTTAGAGGTCTGAGGGGCACCTCGTTAATCAGTACGGGGATACAGAGTAAGTCTATGGCCTCGGGTATCATGATCACTCCTCACCCCGAGGCTAGGGGCCTTTAATTAAATGTTTACCGCGGTCTAGGGGTAATTTTGATGTTCATTGGGGGAGGGATGCGTCAAATTAATCATCAATCCCCTCCCCTCCACTCCCAGTTCTCCGGCTTGCTCACCTCGAGAGGTCCATTGAGCTTGGGGATCTCGGTCAGCTGGAAGATGGCTGTGGATGTGAGGTTGCCGTCGGTTATGGATACCTCAATCCTGACCAGATAGCCCTCAGTGGTGTCGAAGTAGAACTTGCTGGTCATGTTGACGTTCGGCTGGGGGTAGCCCGCGGTGAAGTTCGTGTAGTTGACCACGGGATGGGGTCCCCAGGGCATCTCCACGCTGGTTATCCCGTTGTACTTCAGGGCGATCTGATTGCCCTTCCCGAGGTTGAATGGGAGGCCTATTGCGTCCACGCCCATGAGCTCCTTGGGCATGGCCACCAAGCTGAAGGGCACATCATAGCATTGTGCGGCCGGGCCCGTCTCGTTCATCGGGCACAGGTGGTATGCGGGCCAGGAGAAGTCGTCCACTTTCACGGTCCTGTTGGCTCTCTGGGCCTCGACGCTCTTGTTCCCGTAGCTCATCACTATCTTGAGTTCCTGTTTCAGGACGCTCCCCTTACCCACTGAGAAGGTGAGCTTGTCTATGGAGGCATATCTATCCTCGAAAGAAGTTCCTCCAGTCATCTCGGAGAGGAGGTAGAGGCCCACGACGAAAAGGACCGCCAGAATCACTATCACGGATACCAGAAGTTTGTTCATTGTTATCGGTAGTGGTGGCGACTATCCCAATATATTCTTATTGGGCTAGGAGAGGAGCCACTCGTTGCCGAGGTAGACCTCGAGACCCCGCTCCTCAGCTACCCTGACGGCATCCTCGGCGAACTCCCTAGTGGTCAGGGGTAGATCGGTGGCGAGGTGCTCCGGATGGAAGGCCAAGAGAACGTAGGGAACGTTCACATCTAGGGATGCGAGGAACTCAGCTATCCCCTCTATCTCCTCCAGATCGATGTAGTAGGGAACCATCAGCGTGCTCACGACCAGGAGAGGCGGATCCTCCCTCTCCTTCGCCAGTTTCGCAGCCGTTTTCAGGTTCTCCACGACCCTGTCCCTTCCCCTCACCCCGGTGAGGGCCTCGTAAACGGGCTGGGACCACGCCTTGAAATCTACCTTGACTATTCCACCGCTCTCGAGCGAGGCCTCGGCCATCTTCAGGAATACCCTCAGATCTTGGAGCCCGTTGGTCTCCCAGCACATCCTCTTGATCCCGGGCGCCTTATCCCTCACCTTCCTGTAGAGAGAGAAGAGTTGAGGCGTCCAAGGGCTCGGATCTCCTCCAAAGGCGCACATGCACGTCACGTCATCCCTCAAAGCCTCTCTGAGTAGTGAGTCGAGGGACATGAGGGGTCTACCCATGGCTGCCATTCTCTTGTGCTCCGCGTTCTGGCAGAAGAAGCAGTCCAGGTTGCATGACCCGTAGAAGATCGCCAGATTGTACCTTCCGATTTCCGGCCCGCACGTGTCTGTGAATTCCGGGTAACCCCTGCAGGTTGCCGCTGGGCAGACCGGGGTGGCGACGCAGTTGGTGGGAAGCGGATCCAGGTAGTGGAGGCCCGTCGCCAGCTTCCAGCTCCCCGTCAGCGGTCTGAGCCCGTTCCTGTTGATCACCGTCCCGCAGTACCCTCTCTCCCCCTCGTCCAGCTCGCAGCCGTTCACGCAGAGCGGGCATTTGAGCGCCCCTCCCCTCGGGGGATGCGGTGGGAGGCCCATGGAGGTTCGCCATCCCGCCCTCCTTCTCCTGACGATCTCCAAGGAGTCTGGCCTCTCCCTGAGGCAATCGAGGCACACCGAGAGGGACTGGCTGACCCTCGCGCTACCGCACAGCTCGCATCCCGTCATGACCCCAGCACGACCCTCCTCGTGAACCCGTTAACTATGACGGTCCACTCGCCTTCAGGTAGCGGGCCAGCGCTTATCCTCGTCTCCACGACGGCTAGACACTGTACGCAGGCTTTAGAACTCCTCTCCAGGTCGACCACGACCCTGAGCACCCTGCCGTCCAGGTCCAGCTCGTACCACTGTACCACGTGCCTGTAGCAGGGATTGGGCGCGCCTTCCCTGATCAGGATGAGGAGTTCGTTGTAGCTCACCGCCACCGTGATGTCCCTACCAGCCATCGATCCGCAGGAGGCTGAGCTACTCACTCTAAGCTCAAACAAGCCCTTTTCCCTCCCGGATTGAAGTGAGAGCACGGCCTCCTTCAGTTGGGAGGGTAGGTCCGAGGAGGCGAAGGCCCGGGCGGTCTCGCGCGTATCGTTCCTGTCGACCCCGGCGATCACGAGCAGTGGCCTGTCCAGTGGGAGCTCGTCCTCCGCTATCACACCTCCCCTCCTCCCCTCCCTCATCCTCAGGAGTAGCTTCCTGACATCGTCCTTCGGCATGTAGATCCTACTGACGTAACCGGAGCCCGGGCTGAGGGGACCTCCAAGAACTATGACAGCGGGATAGTTCAGGACCTTGGCGACCTGCTTGGGGTCGGTGGCATCGAGCCAGACGGCCCTCAGGCCCACCTCATCGAGGGCCTCGGAGATCACATCGAAGGAGAGGTTCCTGTCTATCTCGTTCGAGAGGACCGCTACCTCGTTGCCCTCCACCGAGATCTTCGCGGCCTCGCTCACGCATCTCAAGGTCTCCTGCTTAACCTCGATCCCCTTCTCCTCCTTCAACCACTTCACGAGGGCTGTGGGGGGTATCCTGTTATCGTAGCTCTTGATAGGGCTCGAGAACTTATCCAAGTCGACGAGACCGGCTGAGGCGAGGAGCAGCTTCATCAGCTTGAGGGGAGAGTCGGAAAGACCTTTATCCGTCTCGGCGAGCACCAGCGACTTCTTGTAACCCTGATAAACGTACCCGTGGAGTACCTTCCTCCCCCTCCCCGCCAGATCTCCGAGCCTCACCTCCACCCTCCTGAGCGTGAGGCCTTGGACCCTCTCCTCGGAGATGACTACCCTCAGACCCATGTCCTTGAGGGCGCGGTAGGCCGGATCCAGCTTCAGCTTGCCCTCGTATAGGGCGCCCACCGCGCCGCCGGTGGGAATGCAGGCGCCTGCCGGAATCAGCGGCAGGAGGAGGGAGGTTACCAGTAGAGCGGCGGCGAGGGACTTCCTCATCTGGAATAATCGCCTGAAGGTCTTAAAAAGCGTTTCAAGCTGAAAAGATGAGGGAGGTTAGTTCGGTTCAGGAGCTCCTTATGTGATCTATGAGCACCTGCGTGTACTCGCTGGCCTTCAGTGGCTGGACTCCGGGCATATGCCTGGCCAGATCCTGAGTGACCTTCTTCTCGGCTATCGCCTTCCTGATAGCGTCCTTTATGAGGGCACTGGCCTCCTTCCATCCCATGTACTCCAACAGCAGACAACCGCTGAGGATCTCCGCCGTGGGGTTGGCCACGTCCTTGCCAGCGTACTTGGGAGCGGTACCGTGGACCGGCTCGGCCAGGGCCATGTAGTCACCGGCGTTCATGCCGGCCGCCATTCCTATCCCGCCGACTAGGGCGTTGGCCTCGTCGCTTATGTAATCGCCGTTGACGTTCGGGGCCACTATGATGTCGTAGTCCCACGGCCTGGTTATTATCTGCTGGAGCATGTTGTCGGCTATCCTGTCATTCACGAGTATCTTTCCTTCGGGCATCTCCCCATTGTACTGCTCCCAGAGCTCCTGCTCGGTCACCACGTACTCCCTGAACTCCTCCGTGGCGACCTCGTACGCCCAGTTCCTGAACGCACCCTCTGTGTACTTCATTATGTTGCCCTTGTGCATGATGGTTACAGGACTCCTCCCGTTCTCGATCGCGTACTTCATCGCCTTCCTCATGAGTCTCTTGGTACCGAATATGGAGATGGGCTTTATCCCTATGCCAGCGTCTGGCCTTATCTCCACGCCCAGCTCCTCCTTCAGGAACTTCCTGAGCTTCTCAGCCTCGGGACTGTCGTAGGTCCACTCTATCCCGGCGTAGAGGTCCTCGGTGTTCTCCCTGAATATCACGAAGTCCACCTTGTCGGCGTGGCAGTGGGGAGCGGGCTGACCGAAGTACTGGACGGGCCTTATGTTGGCGTAGAGGTCCAGCTTCTTCCTCAGGGCCACGTTGAGGCTCCTGAACCCCGTTCCCACGGGAGTGGTTAGCGGTCCCTTCAGGGCCAGGACCGTGTACCTTATCGCTAGCACGGTATCCTCGGGCAGGAGTTCTCCGTATAGGTCCATGGCCTTCTCTCCAGCGTAAGCTTCCCACCAGACTATCCTCCTCTTGCCGCCGTAGGCCTTCTCTATAGCCGCATCCATCACAGCTCGAGCCTGACTCACTATCTGGGGACCGATGCCATCGCCCTCTATATACACGATAATCGGCTCATCGGGGACGACCAGCTTGCCGTCCTTGACCGTTACCTTCTCGCCCTCCTCGGGCAGCCTGAGCTTCTTGAACTCAGGGGGGCTCTCGAGTATATCCACCAAGGGGGTCACCTCCGTGGGGGCCCGACGGCTCAGCTTAAAAGTTTGGACGCTTAGATGGTTGAACGGACGATCGACCAATAGGAAGCATCGGATCGGGATCTCCGATGAAAAAGGAGTGAGGGGAGATCAGAAGACGAAGCTCTCCGTCTCTAAAGCCCTTCCAACCACTTCCAGCTTGTTGGTGGGTATCTTCTCCCCACCGTACAGGTCGGCGTAGGTCTCCCCGTACAGGAGGGCGGCGGCGATCCTGCCTATGGCGTCGCCCTTGAGGATCCCGCTCCCGCTGGCCCCGGTAGCCACGACCATGTTGGACCTCCTGAACACCACTGGATTGTGGTCGACGGAGTTTAGCATGTAGAGGCCGGCCCACATGTTGTCGACCTTGGCCCCCTCCAGCTGCGGGAAGTACTTCACCATTATCGGGTATATGTTGTCGTAGTAGTAGTTCTCCTCGGGCTCCTCGTCGGGGGCGAAGGGCCTTATCTCATCCGAGAACCCGAACCAGAAGGTGCCGTCCCTCCTGTCGGCCCTTATGTAGTGACCGGTCGGGAGGAAGGTGAACGGGAGTATGCCCTCCTCGTTGAACCCCTTCGTATTCAGGAGTGCCTTCTGGGCCTCGGTCCTGGGCCTGAAGGTGAATATCTGCCTCTTCTTCGGCTTTGAGATGCAGTCTATGCCCAAGGGATCGAGCAGGAGGTGGGTCCACCCGCCGGCAGCCACCACGAGCTTCTTCGCCGTCAGAGTCCCCTTGTTCGTCTCCACGCCAGCGAACCTCACCTTCTGCCAGGCCCTGGGCTCTCTGGGGATGCCTAACTTTATCTCGGGCTCCACTATTATCCTCTCCACCTTGGTGTTGAACTGGAAGTTGCCTCCCATCTCCCTTATCCTGTCCCTGTAGTAGTAGGCGAGCTTGTCAGCGTCTATATAGCCGCACTTGACACCGAACAGTCCGTAATCGACGTTCTTCACCCCCAGGATTTCGGCCTCCTCGTCCCCGTCGAACTCGTAGTTCATCTCGAGCATCTTCTTCAGCTCGGCCCTCCGGTAGATCTTCAGCGTCCCCTTCTTCTCCAGCGCGTGGGCAACGTCGGCTATCTCCTCGAACTGATCCTTGCTCCTCAATATGAGGTAACCAACGAGCTCCATCCCCAGGTCGTAACCCTCCTCCCTCTGGATGTGGAGGTAGAAGTCTACGGACGTGTCGGACAGGAGCCTGTTGGTCGAGGAGGTGAAGAGGCCGGCCCTGAAGCCGGCAGCGCTCTTTGCTGTAGCTCCTTGGCCCACATCCCCCATCCTGTCGATGATCAGAACGTTAGCCTCGGGATCCCTCTTCAGAACATGGTAAGCGGTGGCCAGTCCCAAGATACCGGCCCCTACGACGAGCACATCGGCCTCCAAGGAGCTTCACCCCGCTCTCACGAAGGAAAAAATGAAAAAGTTATCCGAATTCGGTAAAACGGTGTTACCCTTGGTCGTGAGGGAGAGTTTCCCCCTCCTCCCGGGATGGACCCCGCTAGTGATGTACACGATCCTCGTACCCTTCGCTGTTGCATTCCTGTACGGTCTCTGGAAGATCGTTAGGAAGTTCGAGCTCGATCGGGCGATAAGGGAGCTGAACGCTGGTAGGGTGAGGAGAGGGCTCATCAGGGTGTTTACCCAGAGGAGGGTCTTGGAGAGGGACAGGGGATTTCCGCATGCCCTCCTCTTCATCGGAACTTTCGTCCTGTTCCTGGGCACCCTCACCGTGTTCCTGGAGACGGACGTACTCGAGCACCTAGGGGTGAGGATCCTCTTCAACGGGACTTACTCGGCATTCGAGCTGGTCATGGATAGTTTCGGCATCATATTCCTTATCGGCGTCATCTCCTTCCTCCCGACCAGGGACAGGGAGGGAAAGGCCCTGCTGCTGGGGCTCCTCTACATAGGCGTGACCGGGTTCCTCCTCGAGTCCACGCGCATATACGCCCACCCGAATCAGGTGAGCCATTACTCCCTAGTGGGCTACCTGCTCTCCGGAACCGTCGGTCCCGTCATCCTCCCCTTCTACGCGGCCCTGTGGTGGAGCCACGCACTCCTCGCGTTCGCCATGGTGGCCTACCTGCCCTACAGCAACCTCCTGCACTCCCTAGCTGCGCTGATCACCTCCTCGCTGGAGGAGGAGCTGGTGAGGTTCCCCAAGGAGCCCTTCAAACTGCAGGAGCTGGAGGAAGTCGAGGAGGTGAAGCTTGGGTTCGAGGAGCCGGAGGACCTGCCGTGGTACGAGAAGTACATACTGGCAGCCTGCGTGAAGTGCGGCAGGTGCACAGATTCCTGCCCCGCCTACGCCGTGGGGAGGCCCCTCTCACCCAAGGACGTGGTCCAGGGGTTGAAGGTATCGGTACTGGGTGGGGCCTACGAACTGACCGATCAGACGGTCTGGTCGTGCGTCTCGTGCGGTGCCTGCGCCACCGTCTGCCCCAACTACATAAGCCCCCTGACCTTCCTGATGGAGAGGAGGCGTTCCCTCGTAGCGGAGGGGAGGATAGATAGGAAGATGAGGGAGCTGCTGAACGGATTGAGGAGATACCACAACTCCCTCTCCGTTCCCCAGAGGGGGAGGCTGAGCTGGATAGAGAGCGACGATGATCCCGACTACTACCTGTGGGTGGGGTGCCAGTACTCCTTCGATCCCGTGGGGAAGAGGGTCGTCACCAAGCTGGTGAACCTGCTGAGGGGGGCGGGCATCAGGATCGCCGTCCTCGGGGAGATGGAGACCTGCTGTGGCGAGCCAGCCAGGAGGCTCGGGGAGGAGGGCATGTTCCAGGAGTTCGCCCTGACGAACGCTGAGCTGTTCAGGGAGCTTGGGGTGAGGAGGCTGCTCGTCATGTGCCCCCACGGCCTCACCGTTTTCAGGCACGAGTATCCCAAGGTCCTGGAGAGCTGGGACGTGGAGGTGATCTCCCACGTCGAGCTCCTCGCTAGGCTCGTGAGGGAGGGCAGGCTCAGGGTCTCCCGCTCCGGCGAACTGACGTTCCACGATCCGTGCAACCTCTCCAGGTTCAACGGGATAGTGGAGGAGCCCAGGGAGATCCTCCGCAGGGTGGAGGGGTTCAGGGAGATGCCCAGAAGCGGGAGGAACACCTTCTGCTGCGGAGCGGGAGGCGCCAACTACTGGTACCAGACCGGGGAGGGAACCATGGCCAAGGAGAGGGTGAGGGAGGCTCTGGGGGCGGGAGCTAAGGGCGTGGTGGTGGCTTGCCCGTTCTGCTACGCCATGCTGAACGATGCCTCGAAGGGGATGAACTTGGAGGACTTTGAGGTCTTGGAGATAAGCGAGCTCCTCGATTGATCCCTCACCCTCATTTCCCTACCGCCTGGCGGAGCAGCGCGGGCTCGGCGTATCGGTATCACAGTTATATCTAATCCCAGTCCCGCGGGTAGGTAGTGAAGGATGCCTGCAGTGGTCGTCGTGGGCATGCAGTTCGGTGATGAGAGTAAGGGGGCAGTGGTGGACTATTTGGCGGAGTGGGCCGATCTCGTCGTCAGGTATAACGGGGGGAGTAACGCCGGACACACGGTCGTCGCCGAGGGTCAGAGGTACAAGCTCCACCTGATGCCCTCCAGCGTGGTCCGCGGGAAGAGGGGGGTTCTCGGGGCGGGCGTGGCGTTCGACCCGGAGGTG
>WAOH01000208.1 GCA_015521385.1 Thermoproteota archaeon | reverse complement strand
TCCGAAATCTTCGAGAACGCTGAGCTCAGCATCAACTACATCTACGGTTACGCTGTGGGCGCGGAGCCGCGGATGATCATGGTGCTGGACATCACCGGGAAGACGGTGAATATCGACGATCTGGTGGGCAGGATCTCGGAAGTTAAGGGGGTTAGGGAGGTGAGGATCTTCGAGCCCGCTACGAGGGGTCTGATAGCGGATACCACTTCATTCCCTCCCACCGTCTTCGGTGAGAGGATAGTCATGCTGAGGAAGTCCGCTCTGAAGGAACTGATAAGGGGCCTCATAGAAACCATCGGGCCGGGAGCCGCGTCGAGCATCCTCTACCAGGTAGGCGTGAGGATGGGAAGGGGGCTCTCCAAGAAGCACATCTCCCTGTCCAGCGAGCTGGGGGTGGATGATCCATTCGAGGTGGTGAGGAAGATAGCCCTGCCGCTCTTTCAGTCCTTGGGGTATGGGCTGGGGGAGGTCGAGAAGAGAGGCGAGAATATCATCGTGAGGAAGTACGAGTGTATTGAGTGCACCTCCCTCAGGGAAATACTCGAGGAGAACCCCTATCTGATGAGGAGCGGGGAAATCTTCGAATGCAGCATGGTGAGGGGGATAATAGAGGGCGCTGTTTCAGAGATAATGGGGATAGAGTACGAGTCTCGCGAGGAAAAGTGCGTCGCTAGGGGAGATGAGTACTGTGAGTTGGTCCTCACACCTCGCCAATAGAACCGAGGGGGACCTCCTAGGGACCCCTCATCCCGAAGACGGGGGCACCGACCCACTTTTCAGGATAAACGGCAATACCCTTAATATCTGTTGCGGGTACGGTAGACGAAGATGGAGCTAGACGGTGAGGGACCAAGTCGGAGGGACGATGCTCTCAAGAGAAGGCTGATGGACCTCATACTCTCGGGCGAACTCCAAGAGCTCACGCCCGTGTTCGACCCGGATGTGGGGTTCACTTACTGCCCACCGCTCAGGGATTTGGGAGTTCTGGACTGTGAGGGATTGGAGGAAGTTTTGAGGGAGTTGGCCAGGGAGGGAATCCTGAGGGCCGAACTCCACGATAACATCGCTGTGTGCGGGAGATGCGGTTCCCACAGGCTCGTCATCAGGCCCGTCTGCCCGTACTGCGGATCCGTGAACTTCAGGAGGACTACCGTGATAGAGCATCTGGCCTGCGGATATTCGGGACCCGAGACCGATTTCAGGACTCCAAGTGGGGAGATGATCTGCCCTAAGTGCGGGAAGAGGTTGAGGGCCATCGGAGTAGACTACCTCAGGACTGCCGATGTGTACTTGTGCTCGGACTGCGGCGAGTTCTTCTCCCTACCGGAGCTCAAGTTCTTGTGCGCTGACTGCGGAAAGGAGAATTCCTTCAAGGACCTGAGGATCGTGAGAGTGTACAGATACAAGGTTATCCCGGAGAAGATAAGGTCCTTGGAGGAGGCAAACCTCCTCAATGAGCTGGCCAGCAGGATACGCGAACTCGGCCTGCTCGTTGAGGGCCCGGGGGCCAAGGTGAGAGGAGTCTCGGGGATAGGGCAGGGATTCACGTTCGTGATCAAATCGCCTGGTGAGCCGATCCCCCTCGCCGTCGTAGATGTCGTGCCAGCCGGGAGGCAGTTGAAGGAGGAGGACCTCCTGAGGTTCTTCGCTAAGGCCTTCGATGCCAACGCCAGATACTGGATACTGGCTCTCCCGACGAGGCTAGATGATAGGTTGAGGGACGTGGCCGGGAGGTACGGGATAACCCTTGTCGAGTCCACAGGACAGGAAGATCTGGTGGAGAAAGTGGTCCAGCTGCTGAGAGACCTGGCGTTCAAGGAGAGGTTGCTGGAGGAGGACCACAGTTATCCGGAGAGGTAGGTTGGGAGTAGGGTGTCCGCGTGTGGAGGATATACCTCACCGTGGCGGCCATGTACGCCTGCATCGCCCTCATACCCCTAGTGATACCCGGGACCCTGACCGTCGTTTCCCTCCTCATAGCGTCCGCTCTCACCCTCTACTACCTTGTTGAGGCCTTCAGAAGGGGGAGGAGGGGTCTCTCCTTCAAGAGGGGATTGACGGAGCTCTCCATACTCATGGTGACCGTGCCGATCGCCCTGGCTGCCGTCGTCCTCTACGAGGGTCATGTCAGGTTTCCTAGCCTCCTGAACGCACTGCTGGCATTCGGGTTGACCCTCATAACCTGGAATTACATGCTCATGTCTCCCTTGGCCGTCTACCACAAGTACAGGGAATCCCAGGAGGTCGGGAGGCCCCTCCTCTACCGGCCGCTGGTCTCCGTCATAGTTCCAGCGAGGAACGAGGAGAGGACCATTGGGGCGACCATAGAGTCGATCTTGGAGACGGACTACGAGCCCAAGGAGGTCATAGTGGTGGATGACGCGTCCACCGACAGGACGTTCGAGATCGCATCCAGGTACGTCAGCAAGAGGGTCAGGGTCCTTCGCAGGGAGCACGGGGGGAGGGGGAAGGCATCGGCCCTGAACTTCGGGGTGAGGTTCGCGAGGGGCGACGTGATAGTGGTGGTGGATGCCGACACGCTCGTCGGCAGGAGGTCGATCACCGAGCTGGTGAGGAGGTTCCAGGACCCCGAGGTCTCCGCCGTCTCCGGGAACGTCCTCGTGAGGAACAAGGTGAACCTCCTCACCAAGCTGCAGGCGATAGAGTACATA
>WAOH01000207.1 GCA_015521385.1 Thermoproteota archaeon | reverse complement strand
ATGAAGGAGAGCAGACCAACCTGCTTTCCGAAGTAGCTGACTCCCCTCTTCAGCTTATCGGTGAGATCGAACCCCTTATCCAAGAATATGAGACCGGCCACAACGGTGGCCCCGATGTACAGGAACCTCTGCAGATCCAGCAGGGAGAAAACTCCTGCTAGGAGGAGCAACGCCCCTGGAAGGCCGAACAAGAGGGCCCTGGAGGTTGGGGACTTCATCAGCTTCTCGAAGTATCTCTTTATGAGTATGTAGGTGTGTTCGATCTCCCTGCTCTGCTGGACGATGACCCTCCTGACGCTCCTTATTGGAGCGTACCTCATGAGGAGGGGGATCACCAGTTCGTCATCCGCTCCATCCGAGACGAGAATTATGCTGTCCGGCTCGAACTTCTCCACTACAGACTCTATCTGCCTTCTAATTTCCTCATCAGCTAAGAGCTCGCTCTTGGGATGGCCCGTTATGGTGACGACCTCTACCTCAGCCGGGGAATTCGAGAATATCTGCTTAACCTCCTCATAGACCTTCACAGCCCCGAATATGGCATTAGCGTCGGCTTCCGTGGGATCTGCTAGGGCCAGCTTGGAGGCCGCCTCTATGTTGGCCTCCTTACCTATGACCGGGCCTCTAATGCCTGCTTTGACGCCCAGATCGTCGTCTCTATCCACGCACACTACGAGTATCCTTTCAGGGGGCGACTTCTTTTCCATCTCCGCGAGAGAAGACCTTCACAACATAAAAAGTTCAACTGCTGGCAGGCTTCTCAAGCAGCCCGAGCTCCATGAGGACCTTCAGCTCCTCGATGGTGAGCTTTTCACCAGCCCTGTACTTCTCAAGTGCCTCCTCGGCGAGCTTCTCCTTGAGCTTCCTCTCGACCTCCTTGTTACTGGTAACTATCTTCTCGAACCTCTTCTTTATCTCCTCCTGTACTGACTTCATCTCCTCCCTTATCTTATCCATCTCCTCCTTCATCCTGTCAACTTCGGAACTCTTCTCGTTTATCACACTACTCAACTCGTCTATCTCACTCCTGATATTATCCAACTCCTCCTTCTCCTTAGTGATGTACTCGTAGATCTCCTTAAGCTGACCCTTTATCTTCCCTATCTTCTCCCCAGAGTCCCTCACGAAGAACCTCCATCTCTCAGCCTCGGCCATGATCTCTATGAACCTCCTCTTCAGGGCCTTGGCCCTGTTGAGTTCCTGGAGCATAGCCTCGTAGTGGCTTATCTGCATCACTATGTCCCTCTCCTGATCCTTGGTCAGAGGAGAAGTCTCAATCCTCCTCTCTAATCTCGAGATCCTCCTTCTGAGCACTCTCTCAGGGACTCCCACGGAGTTGACTATCTCTTCATACTCTTTCTTTATCCTAAGAGCCTCGTCCCTCGCCTGCCTGAACCTCTCAAGCGCCTCCTGCCTCTCCTCCCTCAGCTTGGCTAGCTCACCTTGGAGCTTCCTCTTCTGCTCTATCTTCTCCCTCAGCTTGGCCCTCCTCTCCCTTATCTTCTCAATGAGCTCTGACCTCCTAGATCTCAGATCTTTAAGCTCTTCTATAAGGGATCTCCTCTGCTCACGCAGTTCGGATAATCTCCGCCTCAGCTCCCTTTCCTTTTGCTTCAGGGTACCAATGGCTTCCTCTACTGCGGCCATGCGGTCTCCTCCTGTCATTTTTTTGGTGATCGGGCTGACGTCCAACGATGCAACATGATCCCCTACTTAAAAAGTATTCGGTCGCCCTCCATGGTCCAGCAGCGCTCTGGGAAATTTTATAAGCTCCAAGGGCCGCTCACCTCCTCTCATCCAACGAGTAAGACCGTTCAACCCTCACGCTCCTATTTGGAGATCACCATCAAACAACATTATCTTAATGAAGGGCCTCATCCAAGCGTCGCCCCCTCATCAAGGCCGAGAAACACTGGGTGGGATCATCGATGTGGGACAGGGTAAAGAGGACAGCGCCTCAGGCGGTTATATCAGCAGTCTACGGCTTGGGAGATATCATAGCAGGCCTAATTCTCTGGCTCTACTTTCCTACTCAGGTCAAATGGGCTGCGTTGCTCTACCCGCCGCTCATAGGTGCCAGGGGAGCGATCTCAGGATCCGTCGCCGGGCGATTAACATCAGCCCTGAACTTGGGTACCGTCGAGACGAATCTGAGGGGGGAGAACGAGAAACTTTGGGAGATACTGTCCACGGGCGTATCCGCATCCCTCCTAGCATCCGTGATGATCGCCCTCCCCTTCTACCTGATGGGTATCGATGCGGACTTCCTCACCTTACTCGCCATATCACTCATTACGGTATGCGGCGTCTCCTTGATCCTACTCCCACTTAAGATCGCCGTGTCGTTCGAATCATTCAGGAGGGGACTTGACCCTGACATAGTGGTCTATCCCTTGGTGTCCACGGCCGCGGACATAGTGGTCACGATCCTGTACATATACTCCGTCAGGAGCGCGGGTACACTTACCAACTTGGTGTTCGCAACTGCGGTTGCGGCGATCTCCATCCTGCTGGTTGTGAAGTGGTTCTCGAGGGAACATCTCAGGGTGCTCGCTGAAGTACTCGCCGCCACAGTCATAGTGATAGGCATTGAGAGCGTGGCCGGGATATTCCTGAACGAGGCAGTCTCCATCTCCGACATCAACCTCCTCTTCATTTACCCAGCAATGCTCACCGAGCTCGGAGACGCCAGCTCGATCGTCGGTTCCATTCTCACGACAAGACTCTTTCTGGGTACCCTCAGGAGCAAGATTCCGCTGGCAGATATACTTCCCGAGCTCACCGGGGTGTTCAGCGTCTACCTGGGCTTCTTCTTCCTGATGGGTGGAATGCTCTGGGCTCTCGGAGGGAACCCCTGGGTGAGCGTATTGACCTTCCTGATAGCCTTCCCGATAATGCTGATCGTAACCACATCCGTGGTATTGCTCACCAGCAGGAAGCTCGATCCAGACAACTTCACTATTCCCATCGCCACGTCCACAGCGGACTTGGTAACGACGGCCACTGTAGCATTGGTTCTCAGCCTACTATAAGGCTGGAGATCACGCTGGAGACCTTATCCGGATCCGGTATGCCGTAGAGAGCTAGGAAGGTCCTCGCGCGCGGGACATTCACTCCCCTGCCACCGGCAACACCCACCTCAAATCTATTCACCTTCACCGAGGTTCCCGCAAGGGCTAGATCCTCTCCAACGCCCAAGCCTGAGGCTGTAAGTGGGATTACCGTCCCGAAGTTGAATATCCTTCCGAGTAAGGGGATTTCCACGACCACATCGTTTATCTTGCTTATGGGGAGTTCCCTCTTCCTAACGGATAGGAACCTCTTCTCCATAACTATCCTCTTGGTGGTCACATAGTACCTGTGTCCTCTCCTATAGAAGTCAACGCTGAGAATCCCCACCAGGCCGAAAGCAACCTCTGGTATCCAAGAGGGATATCCGGAGTAACCCATGTACGTCGAGGCGGCGGCAAGCACGATGGAAATGAGGGCCCACCTCCAAGAGATCTTGATCAACGAGGCTATTACTAAGGGCACCACCAGCGAGAGCCAGAGTACCAAGAGCTCTCCCTCGACCGGAATGATCGGGGGAAGCTGTACCCTGAAGGCCCCCGTCCACAGCAGTATGCCGACGAGTAGAATGTAGCCATATATCAGGTATAGCCCAGCGAAAGCGAGGGGGTGCGGCCTAGCATCGACTAGAAGCTCTTCTCCTCTAGCCAACTTCATTTCGAATCTCTGCATCCCCCAACCCGAGGATTTAAACATAGCTCGACGGAACTCACCGTTATATTTCCCGTCTGCCATCCCTTACTATGCTCGTGGATCTTGGTGTTAGGGTCAACTGGTTGGCTAGGACGGGATGGATGCAGTCGGGCATCCCTCCCTCAATGGCTGAGACCGTGTCTCAACACACATTTCTGGCCTCTCTCATCGCTATGGACTTGATGAGGGAGCTCAAGAGGAGAGGGAAGATATTCAGCGAGAACAAGGTTTTGAAGATGGTCCTGATTCACGACATAGCCGAGGGAGTGGTTGGGGACCTACCTAAATGGACTGGGGATCGTGTGAATAAGAATAAACTCGAGGAGGAGGCTCTATCGAAGGAAATCGCTCAAGCTGACCTCCTAGATCTCTGGAGGGAGTACAGCGAGGGTAGAAGAATGGAGGCAAAGATAGCGAGGCTCGCTGATTTGATGGCCACTTGGAGGATGTCCATCTACTACAAGGAACTCGGGTTCCCCGTGGACGACATCATGAGATCTACCGAGAGGGAGTCCTTGAAACTGGCCGAGGAACTTGGGCTTGTTATAGAGGGTGGAGAGAAGAGATAGCGGAGAGGGAAATAGGGAGGTTCTACAATTCAACTATGTCTTTATACTTTGGGCTAGCCCCAGGAAGCTTGTGGAATGGTTCCCTGAGTCCAACCGCCCTTTTAAATGCCTCTAAGATGTCCTCGTCCGTTCCACCACCCCTCATTATTGAGAGGAAGTCGACTAGGTTGTCCTCCCTCCTTATACATGTCTTGAAGAAGCCGTCGGAGGTCACCCTTATCCTGTTACATCTCATACAGAAGAAGGGATTCCCGGTCCCCTTGACTATTTCTACAATCGTCCCGCCGTCAAGATAGTAGAGGGGCCTCCCATGGAGCTCCCTTATTTCCTTCCTCAGGGCCACCCTCTCCAGTTCCTTCTCAAATCGATCGAGGCTGAAGTGATATCTCCTAAGGCTGGGATCAATATCTAACAGCTCTATGAACTGGATCCTCACCCCCTTGGAGGAGGCGTACTCCACCAGATCCCAAAGCTCATCATCATTGAGCCCCCTAAGGACAGTCACATTCACCTTGACAGGGACCAATCCGCACTCCAGAGCGGCATCAACAGCCTTTAACGCCCTGTCTAAGCCATCCACCCCGGTGATCTTCTCGTAAATGTCTCTCCTGAGTGAATGAAGGCTTATGTTCACCCTGTCTAGTCCGGCCTCCTTCAGGGAGCAGGCCCTCTCCGGGAGGAACCACCCGTTCGTCACTAGACTTATCTCCTCAACCCCAGCCTCTCGTATGCCCCGTATTATTTCTTCCAAGTCCCTCCTTGTCAGGGGCTCCCCTCCTGTGATCTTAACTGTTCTTATCCCCTGTTTCACGAGCAGTCTCACCAGCCGCTCTATCTCAGCGGGAGTCATCTCACCTCCCTCAATTTCGTGTCCCTCCTTGTGACAGAAGAAGCAATCGTAGTTGCAGGCATTGGTCACTGAGATCCTCAGGTTGGTGACCGGCCTGCCCCACCTATCCAGCAGCAACTCAACTCTCCCCCTTCACCTTCCTGACTACCATCACGTTTTCTATCCTCGTGGTCGGGTAATTCCCACTCTCGTCCTTCTCCAAGTACTTCACCATGTCCCAGATGGTCAAAAGAGCAGCGGACACCCCTGTCAGCGCCTCCATCTCGACGCCGGTCTGCGAGGTCGTTCGAACAGCCACCTCCACCACTATCCTGTCCCCCTCGACGGCGAAGTCAACGTCGACAGCTGTTATGGGAATGGGGTGGCAGTAGGGTATGATCCTAGGCGTGTCCTTGACCGCGTGAACCGCTGCCACCTTGGCCACTGTGAACACATCACCTTTCTTAACCTTACCAGCCTTTATGGCCTCTATGGTCTCCCCCCTGAGCTTTATGCTTCCCCTAGCTACTGCTTCCCTGTAAATCCGGGGCTTCCCCGTTATGTCTATCATCGCCATCACCCGGTAGGTCATCAGTCTTCCAGCTCCACCCAGCGCCCCCCTCCTCCGACGAAGATCTCCTTCTTCCATATCGCTGCGGTCCTCTTCACCTCGTCCACCATCCACCTCGCGGCCTCGAATGCCGCTTCCCTATGCTCAGAGGCTGCGATTACTAGGAGGGCCGTTTCACCGACTGGGACCTCCCCAACCCTGTGGAGCAGCGTGGCGTCCACCAGTCCGAACTTCTCTATGGCCCTCCTCCTTATCTCCTCCAGAGCCGTGCTCGCCATCTCCGGGTAGAAATCATAGTAGAGCTTCTCCACCCTCCCATGCGGTGACTTCTCCCTAATCACTCCCTTAAACGTTACAATGGCCCCTACCTCCGTTTTACCTTGGGCTATCGCCCTAATCTCGATCTCCTCGTCTATTGGCCCGTCGACTATACCGGATCTCCCCATCTAACCACCCGAGAATGTGGGAAGTAGCGCTATAATATCGTCCCCGGACACCGCCCTACCGAGGTCCCTCTCAAGAGAGTGGTTGACCGCTACCATCACCCTGCCCTTGAAGACCAGTTCCATGAGATCTGCATTCAAAGCGGCTATAAGATCCCCTAATGTGCCCTCGAAGTCCAGAGATCGCTCCCTCCATCCCAGCTCCTCGGCTATCCATCCGTAGAGTCTCACTCTGACCATCACTCACACCAGTTCGATGGCTATGCTCTGCCCCCCTCCCCCGCCGTGGCAGATGGTGGCCAAGCCCCTACGCCCTCCCTTTATCTGGAGGGCGTTTATCAGGGTAACTACGATCCTAGCTCCGCTATCGCCCAATGGGTGGCCGATGGCCACGGCCCCACCGAACACATTCAGCCTATCCAGAGGGATGTTCAGGCCCCTAGCCACGACGAGACTGGCCAGTGCAAAGGCCTCGTTATGCTCATAGAGGTCGAAGTCCTCTATCCTCATGTTGAGGTCCTTGAGGAGCTTTTGGGTGGCTGGAATCGGGGCCTCAACGAAGTCCTTCGGTTCCACACCAGCGGAAGCGAATCCAAGTATTCTGGCCACCGGTTTGAGGCCTCTCTCCTCCACCACATCCCTGTGAGCTAGGACGAGGGCTGCGGCGCCGTCGCTGAGCTGGGAAGCGTTGGCTGCCGTTATCGTCCCGTCCGGCCTGAACACGGGCTTAAGCCTGGCGACCTTCTCCAAGCTGGTGTCCGGCCTTATACCCTCGTCCCTATCCAGAATCACATCGTCACCCTTCCTGACGGGTTCTATCTCCTTGGCGAAGTATCCCTTCTCCGTCGCCTCGGCCGCCTTCATGTGACTGCTGACCGCGAACTCATCCGCCTCCTCCCTAGTTATTCCCCACTTCTTCCCGGTTTCCTCGGCTTCCTCTCCCATGAGAAGCCCGGTATGGGGATCTGTGAGGCCGTCATGGACCATTATATCGACGAGCTTCTCCCCGGCGAACGCGAACTTCACTCCCCACCTCCACTTGGGGGGTAACGCGTAGGGGGCCATGCTCATGCTCTCCATTCCGCCGGCCACCACCACCCTGTTCTCCCCGAAGACTATGCTCTGGGCCGCTAGAGATATGGCCTTCATCCCCGATGCGCACACCTTGTTTACGGTGAAGCCGGGGACCCTGCTGGGTATACCCGCCAGCAACGCGGCCTGCCTGGCTGGATTCTGGCCGACCATAGCTTGGAGCACGTTCCCCATTATCACCTCGTCCACATCGCTGGGGTCGAGACCAGACCGTCTCACCGCGGCCTCTATGGCGATAGCTCCCAGCTTGGGAGCGGGCCAGCTCTTCAGACTTCCACCAAATTTGCCTATAGGTGTTCGAGCGATACTAACGATGAACACATCCTCCAGACCCATCAAGATCACCAACCCACCACTCCCGATAAATACGACTCACATACTCCTCAAGGCCTTCCACCCCAGCAGGAGGGCGGATAGCAGGGATATACCCTCCTCGGAGAACTCCTTCCTCACGAAGGAGTAAAGGCTCTCCCTCGGTCTGCCGTCCACCGAGAAGAGGTGCTCTAGAGATTCCACGGCTATCTTGGGTATGGAGGTGTAAAGCCTCTCGTCCTCCATCAGATCGACGGCCTTCCTCGCGGCTTCGAACTCCCTGAGCATTCCAGACGACAGGATCTCTTGGTACCTGCTCAGTGACTTGGCCGAGGTGTCCCCGCTCTCCAAAGCTTGATGCACGGCCTCCGCGGCCGCCCTGGCGCTCTCTATCGCGAAGTCCATTCCCCTGACAGTCACGCCGTAGTTCACGCAGAAACCGGCCGCATCTCCCACGACCACCATCCCATCGGTGTACAGCCTGACGCCCCGCATGAATTGCGTCTCGGGTATGATGTGGGCCGAGTACTCCGCTAGCTTCCCTCCCTCTAGGTACCTTCTGATGAGCGGGTGCGATTTGAACTTCTCCGTGATCTCCCACATGGCAGTCGAGATCTTCGAGACCTTTGAAGCTAGGGAGCCTATCCTCATCACCACGCCCACGGAAACGCTCTCCTTGTTGGTGTAGATGAACCCCCCGCCGACGACTCCCTCCGTTAGGTCACCCACGTAGAGCTGAGCTGCGCCCTCGTCCCCTGAGAGGCCGAACCTGTCCTCTATAGTCTCCTTGGGCAGCTCTATGACCTCTTTAGCGCCCACAGCGAAGTCCTCCTTGGACAACCTCGGTCTGAGACCGGCCTTCTCCGCCATGAAGCTCAGAGCTCCGTCCGCGGCTATCACCACCTCGGCCTCCATCTCCTCGTCGCCCTCGGCCACTATCCCCACCACGCGCCCATCCCTGATGAGGGGTCCCTCGACCTTGAATCCCGATATCACCTCTGCCCCCGCATCCTCAGCCTTCTCAGCTAGCCACTGGTCGAACTTGGCCCTGAGGAGGGTGAAGCTTCTCCCCCTAGGTCTGGCGCTCAGCCTTATCTCCAAACCCCTGTCGCCGTGGAGGAATCCCAGGACCTCCTTGGTCACCTCCCTCTCCACCGGCGCCTCCTTCCAGAATTCCGGGAAGACCTTCTCCAAGGACCAGGAGTAGAGCCTACCACCGAACATGTTCTTGGCTCCGGGCCTCTTCCCCCTCTCCACGGTCAGTACGGTGTGCCCCTCCTTGGCCAGCAGGTAGGAGGCGACGGAGCCGGCCGGTCCCGCGCCCACAACTATGACATCGAAGTCGGCCAACTCAGCCACCCTTCAACTCCCTCAGCTTCTTCGTGAGGACCGGGAGGAACTCGTACAGGTCCATAACGACCCCGTAATCGGCTTGCTCGAATATGGGTGCCTTCGGATCCGTGTTCACCGCGACCACGACCTTAGAATCCATTATGCCCGCCGCGAACTGCTGCTGCCCAGATGCCCCCACCACTATCAGGAGCTTCGGAGCTATGCGGACGCCGCTTATCCCTATCCAGACCTCCTCCTCCATCCACTTAAGGTCGGCGGCTAGGGGTCTGGTAGCGCCTACCACACCACCCAGGACCTCAGCCAGCTCGTACGCGAGCTTGAGATCTTCCTTCTTCTTGAATCCTCTACCTACCGCCACGACTATCTCTGCTTTATCGAGAGGAACGCCGACCTTCGGTTTCTCCTTTCTCTCAAGGACCTCTATCCTTCTATCTATTGAGGGAGCGCTGATCTCCCTAACGGAGGGCTCGCCCTCTTCCAACGGCTTGAACTTCCCCTTCTGAACGGATATCACCGCTGGCAGGTTGAGCTCCTCCACGGCCACGGCCTTCCCGCCGAAGGTCATCCTCTCGATCACGAGCTTTCCGTCCTCAGCCGATAGCGAGGAGACATCGACTGCCGAGGAGGCCCCGATCCTGTGGGCCACCTGACCGACGAGCTCCCTGCCCCTCCTATCGCCCGCCAGAAGTACGACATCGTATTCACTTCCCAGCCCACTTATCAGCTCTACCAAGCCCTCCTGATCCCCGCTGTCCAGCTCCTTGCAAAGTAGGATTTCATCGGCACCCCTGATCTCCCCGATCCTTCCCTCCTGATCGGAGGTCACGATGAGAGATACCTCACCGAGCCCCTTTCCGGCGGAAATCAGCTCTAGGGCGAGGTCCACATAATGGGAGAATGCAAGAACCCTCATCTCGCTCACCCCCCTCACAGGACGCCCTCCTCCCTCAGGGCCTGAACTAGCTTCTCCGCCACCTCCTCCACGTCCCCCTCTATCACTATCTGCTTCCTCTCAACCTTCGGAACCTTCAACGTCTTTATCGCAAGTTTCGGCTCATCGGGAGGGGAGAAATCCTTCTGGTCCAGGGGCTTCTTCTTCGCCTTGACTATCTCGACCAGCTTGGGCACCCTAGGCTTGTTTATCTCTTGAGTGACGCTTATCACGGCTGGGAGTTTGACCCTCACCACCTCCTCGAAATCCTCCAGGCTCCGGGTCACCTTCACGTGATCGCCCTCGACCTCAATGGCAGTCGCGTAGGCCACGTAAGGCCAACCAAGCTCAGCAGCCAGTCTAGCCGGGAGCAGACCCGAGAAGTTGTCCTCGCTGCCCTCGGCCGCCAAGACCAGCTCGAACTTGCCCCTTATCTCCTCAGCCAGGGCCCTGGCTATCACGTAGGTGTCGCCCTTTTCAGCGCCCTCTCCCATGATCAGCACCGCGCCATCGAGCCCCATGGCCAGTACCCTAGTGAGGGCCTCCCTCGCCTCCTTCTGCCTCTTACCGGAGGCCCCCCAAGTGGACAGCATCACGGCGATGGCCTTATCACCTAGCTTCTCCTTCAGCCTGACGGCCTCCTCCGTGGCATTGAGCTCTATATCCCCGGCCTTCGTCGGGGCATCTTCTATGTATATCTTTCCGGTGTCCTGATCCACCCTGAGTTCCTGAACGTCAAGGGACTGCTTGACGAGGACGGCTATATCCATAATCGCCACCGCGCTGGCCCGGGACCGAAATATCAAAAAGTTGATTAGTTAAACGCGGGGGCGCGCAGTGGTGTGGGTCAATGTCCAAGCTCTTCGGACTGTCCATAGAGGACAAATTGGCCACCACTCACTTCGAAGTGGACGAAAAGCCCCACATATGGATAAAGGATCAGAGCGTCTGCAGGGAATGCTCGGAAAAGCCGTGTCAGGTAGCGTGCCCGGCTAAATTGTACCAGTGGAACGAGGAGACGGGAGAGATGCTGTACAATTACGAAGGGTGCCTCGAGTGCGGTACATGCCTCCTGATATGCCCCCACGATAATGTTCACTGGAGCTACCCCAGCGGGGGAATGGGGGTAGTCTATAGATTCGGATAGCATAATAACAGAAGGATATTTCACGTGCGAATGCTGTCATAATTTTTAAGCTTCCGGCACTCGCTACGCTAGGGTGTAACCCTTTGGTCGATTTCGGTTTCACCGAGGAAGAGGAGGTATTTAGGGAGACCCTCAGGGAGCTTCTCTCGGAAGTCCTGGCCCCTAGGGCTAGGGAAATAGATACGAAGTGTAGGATCCCCGACGAGGTGATAAAGGCCTTAGCCGAGAACGGCATCCTACTTCTCACGGTCAAGCCCGAGTACGGGGGTCAGGGGGCCAGCTGGGTCATGGGAACCATAGCCACCGAGGAGCTGGCCCGGGCCGATCCCAGCGTGGCCACGGCCGTGTTCCATCTGGTCGAGGCTTCTTGGGGCAAGATAGTCGAGAGGTACGCGAAGCCCGAGCTGGCGAAGGAGGTCCTGAGCAGAGCCGCGAGGGGAGAGGGATTCGTCGGCATAAACTCCACCGAGCCGCAGAGCGGCAGCGATGTCGCCGGCTTCAAAACCTTGGCGAAGAAGGAGGACGGTTACTGGGTCCTGAACGGGGAGAAGACTTTCATAAGCGGGATAGTCGAGGCGAAGGAGCTGGACGGCGGCTACGTCACCCTCGTGAAGACGAAGCCCGAGGCCGGTTCGAGAGGGATGAGCATCGTCTGGCTCCCGATCAATCTCCCGGGAATAGAGACGGGCTTGTTTGAGGACATGGGCAGGTGCGGAATCAGCACAGGATGGATGAGGCTGAACAACGTCAAGATACCGGAGGATTACGTAATAGGGGAGGTCAACGAGGGGTTCAGCATAGCTATGGAGGGATTCAACAGGGCCAGGGTCTTCGTGGCGGCCGGATGCACCGGCTCGGCGATGGGCATGTTCGACTACACGAAGGAGTACGTGAAGAACAGGGTGGTGTTCAACAGGTCCCTAGCGTCCTTCGAGGGCATCCAGTTCCCGCTGGTCGATTACTACTCGAAGCTCGAGGCCACCAGGCTGGTCATATACAAGGCAGCGTGGATGATAGACCAGTTCGATCAGGGCAACGTGACGCTGAAGGAAGCCGGTATGTGGGCTGCGATGGCCAAGCTTCTGGCTCCGGAGCTCTCAGTGGATGCCATAAAGGAGTTCATGAAGGCGACCGGCGCTTACGGATACACGAAGGACACGCCGCTCGAGATGGCTTTGAGGGGCGTGATGAGCTACTACGTCGGGGCTGAAGGCGGGCAGAACATAATGAGGCTGATAGTGGGGAGGTTCCTCTTCGGGAAGGAGCACCTACCCTACAAGAAGTGAGCCACCTTCCCACCCTTTTTAAGGGTTATAACGTTCACTTTCCCCTCTAGTCGGTGATAGAGACTGCTGAGATTGAAGGAGGTCTCCTTGGATGGGATCACGCTCATAGGGATGGAGATAGATCTCCCCGATTCACCACCTCTGATTCTGGTCAGGGGGCGAAGGAGCTTCGCCATGTGCGGATTTCTGAATGTGGATGCTGCCGAGAGGGCAGGAGTGGCCGCAATCATGTCCAGCGGGGTCAAAAGCGTTGAGGATCTTTTAGAGGCTCCGGTCAAGGGAGCGACGTCGAAGGCACTTGAGATGGGGGCCAAGATAGGTGATAGGGTGTCGGATTCCCTGAGGAGGATGGAGATGGAGTAGGAGGGGTATGAGATACAGGTGCATCAAGTGCGGGTACACCTCATCCAGCTTCACCGCTAGGTGCCCCGAATGCGGCTACCCCATGGAGGTGGTGCTGGAACACAAGGAGTGGTCCTTAGACGAGGAAGAGCCCTCGATATGGAGGTACGGGTCCCTGCTTCCCCCTCCCAAGAGGAGAGTGAGCTTGGGCGAGGGGCTCACCCCCCTAAGGAGGATCGAGGGGATAGTGGTCAAGGACGAGACCAAGAACCCGACGGGTTCCTACGTCGACAGAGGGTCCTCGGTCCTAGTGAGCTGCTCCGATCTACCTGAGGAACTCGAACTCGACTTCTCCCAGGACGTAACGGTTTCCATCTCCACGTACCTGCTGAAATCGGGTGTAAGGGTAAAGGTGCGCGTGGATCCCAGCAGCGTGGAGCTCACAGAGCTGCTGTACCTCTCTAACTTAGATGTGGAGATATCCTTCGACGGGGGCGGGGGAAGGGCCTATGAGAGCCCCTTCATGATAGAGGGATTCAAAACGATAGCCTTCGAGGTATTCGAGTCCAGAGGACGAGCTGACGGTCTCGTCATCCCAGCCGAATCGGGAGTGCTGGCGTACGGCGTGTGGAAGGGGTTTCTAGAGCTGGAGGAGCTGGGCCTGTCTAGGGTTCCGCCGATATACTTGGCGTACCATGGAACGGTCAAGACGGGTCTCCTAGAGATATTGGAGGATAGAGGCGCCAGGTTGATGGAAGTCGACGCCACCGACGCGCTCAAGTCCCTTGTTCAGCTGGCAAAGAAGGGAGTTTACATAAAACCGGTGGCTGCCAAGGCCTACTCCCTGGCCAAGGAGCTGGGAGGCGGGGTAATAGCTGTGCTCACCGGGACGGGCCTCAGGAAGTGGGAGCATGGAGCGGAGGGCAGACCCCTGACCGAGCTCCAGGGGAGGATACTGGATGTCCTCAGGGAAGAAGGAGAGATGACCGCTTATCAGATCTGGAGGAGGATCGAAGACGTCTCGCTTCAGGGTGTCTACAAGGCCCTCACCAAGCTGGTCGAAGCCGGGATGGTTACCAGCAGGAGGGCCATGATGAAAAGGCGAAAGATAAGGCTTTATAGGGCCAACGAGTCCGGTTCACGAGATGGACCTGAGGGAGAAGCTGAAGGAATCCCTGATTGACTTGGACGAGGACGCGTTCTTCGAGGCGCTGAGGGGACTCTTAGCTGGGGGTGAAGACCCTTGGGACATAATACTCGGTCCCATGAGCGAGGCCATGGAGGAGATAGGGAAGCTATACGAGGAGGGTGAGTACTTCATAGCGGAAATGCTGGTGGCGGCGGAAATATTCAAGAGGGCGCTCAAGGAGATGGGTATTGAGGACTCGAGTACGGAGGCAACGCTGGGGACGGTTGTGATAGGGACCGTGAAGGGGGATGTCCACGACATAGGCAAGAGCCTGGTCGCGACGATGTTGAGGGCCTCTGGTTTCAAGGTGATAGATCTGGGGGTGGATGTGGACGCCGACAGGTTCGTCCAGGCCGCCAGAGATAACGACGCTGATATAGTGGCGATGAGCGCTCTCCTCACTACGACGAGGAACTACATGAAGGTGGTCATAGAGAGATTGGAGGAGGAGGGGCTCAGAGACAGGGTAAAGGTACTGATAGGAGGCCTTTCCACTTCCAAAGAGTTCGCCGAGCGGATCGGAGCCGATGGATGGGGTAAGAACGCAATAGAGGGTGTGGAGGTGGCAAAGAGGCTCCTTGGCATAACCTCTGCCGACGGGTGAATTCCCAATCGAGACTTCCCTCTGTCATGCTGCCCTCACAGGTTCGATGGATGCCGCGATCACCGGCTACAAGTAAACGACTTTTATAGTTCAGGGGAACTCCCCGAGGGGCATGCGAGTCCGAGGTAACGCTGCTGGCATCGTCGCCATACTGACGGTGGCTGCCCTGTGGGGAGGGACCTTCACCGCCATGAAGTCCGCTTTCTACTCTGCGGATCCCATGCCCTTCCTCCTCACCAGGTTCGCTCTGGCGCTAATGATCCTGCTTCCCATCTACTACCTCAGGGGAAGGAGACCGAAAATAACCCGAATGGGAATGCTGGCCGGTATAATGGTCTTTCTGGGATTTGCCCTCCAGATGGAGGGCCTGACCGGAATTTCCGCCACGAAATCGGCCTTCATCACGGGATTGAACGCCCCTCTCGTTCCCCTGTTTGAATTGATACTCTTTCACAGGAGACCGAGGGCCAGGGCCGTTCTCGCCATATTCTTGGGCGTCTTGGGGCTGGCGCTCCTGACGGGCGTCATCCACGGGATCCCGCTGACCACCGGCGATCTCCTGACACTCGGGTGCGCGGTGGCATGGGCCCTCCAGATAGTGGTCGTAGACAAGGCATCAAAGGTGCTTCCCCCCGACGACGTGGCGTTCAACGAGTTCCTCGTAACACTCCTGCTTGCTTCGGCATTCGCCCCCGTGCTGGGGGAATACGACCTGCCCCTGGATCCGGTAGTCATCGTGGCAGTTCTCTACTCCGGGATCCTGGCCACGGTGATCGCGTTTTACCTACAGGCCTGGGCTCAAGAGAGGATCTCACCCGAGTCAGCCGCTCTGGGCCTCATGGCGGAGCCAGTATTCGCCTATGCGTTCGCTTGGCTCCTGCTTGGAGAATTTCTATCCCCCCTCCAGCTCATCGGGGCGCTTCTGATCCTCGTATCGATACCTCTGGCCAGCTAATCCCCAACAGCATTTATAACGATCCTCACCAACCTGACATGGTGCAGTCATGGGTCAGGCCGCGGGGCTATCCAAGCTGCTCAGGAAGGTAAAGTGGGAAATGGACGCCTTCTCCTGGTCACAGCTGATCATCGTCCTAGCCTCTTTCACCGCATTCCTCATAGTTCCGCTCGGACTCGTGGTCTTGAGGTCCTTCTACTCATCATCAGGTGGCTTCTCCCTCTACTGGCTTCAGACGATACTCACGGATCCTTTCTACTTCCCCCTCAGGCTAAAACTGATGAACCAGTTTCCGTTCATCTCCTTGGAGGGGATAAGGGGCAGCCTCTACGAGGTGGTGAGGTACCACACCGCCGCCGGGGAGGAGACGATAATCCTGCTCACGGGATGGGACATGGGTGTCATACCCAACTCGCTCGTGGTTGCCACCTTCACGACGCTATTCTCGACGATTCTGGGCTTCACTCTGGCCTTCATATTCGCCAAGTACAGGTTCCCGGGCTCCGAGGTTCTCAGAATAGTCTCGCTCATACCCCTGCTCTCCACGCCCTTCGTGGGGGCCATAGGCCTGAAGAAGATGATAGTGGCAGACGGCGTCCTCAATGTCCTCTTCTACGACATGCTCCACCTCCTCCCCTTCAAGATAGAAATCACGGGCCTTCCAGCGGTAATACTGGTTCAAACCCTCCTGTTCTACCCCATAGTGATGCTGAACTCGTACACGGCCCTGATACTGTCTCTTATACACATCTGACGCTGC